>CAZEKO010000015.1:0-21963 GCA_964512775.1 uncultured Bacteroides sp.
CGTTCGGGACGACGAGGTCGGTGGTTCGAATCCACTCACCCCGACAAAAGCAAAACCCAATTATCAGTATTTCAGATAATTGGGTTTTTTGTTTTCCCACTTTTTTACCACATCATCTAAAACTGGCCAAAAACTGCTTTTTTGTTACCTGCAAGGTTTTAGTAAAAAACAAAATCTTTCAATTTAATGAAGTTTTATTGTAATTTAGTATGACTTACAAAACCTAATTTTCATTGTTTTTATGTTAGGATTAGCTTTGTTATGATAAAACCTCACACCAAAACCGATAAATGGAAATGGAAATGGATTAGATCAGATCGGGATTTAATTGACATTCTAACAACTATTGGCGTTATAGTAGCCCTACTTGCAGTCTTTGGAGTTTTTGAGCAGAAACCAAAAGTTGAAATTGCTGGTGAATTGTTATATTTTGATTTTAAAGATTATACGATTACAGATAAATTAATAAATTATTTTAGGCCATCAACAAAACAATTTGAAGATAGATGGACATCAACAAAGTCACCTAAAAATCAAATTAGCTGACTGGTCCATCCTTGGCTTTTTGAGATTACAATTAAGAATCAAAGATCTCAGCCAATTTCTTTAGAAAATTTTTCAGTTCAAAACTTTGATTATGCTCCCCCTCTCGAATATTTGAAATTTATTTCAAAACCTTTGTTTATTCTTGATGAACAACTTAATGAATATCAAACACCATATTATAACATTGGGGGAAACGAGACAAAAAAAATAAATCTTATTGTATGTGTAACAATGGTTATTGAACACAGAACTGGTACCGCTAAAAAATTACATAAACAATCAGTTTATTTCTTAAATAACTATATAAAACTTTGTAGCACTGATACTTCTTTATACATAGATTCATTATATGAAGCATATCCAGATATGTTTAAATTTACATCGGATAGTTCAGAAAGAAATATTGATCTAACGGATCAAACTTTAAAAATTGGTGGCGGTAAAGAATTTGAAGATGCTGATAATTTTATTAATAATCCGGATGCCTGTCCATTTGTATTTAGATTAGTCTATGAGGAGTATTTCAATAAATGTAAATTCCACAAACTACAATTTTCAGTAAAAGATAATTTTGGGAATACCCATCTTTCTGAGCCGGTAAATTTGAAAGTTAATGAGCAAGGGAAAAGTTATTTTATTCCCAGATAATTGGATAGCCCGATAAATCAGTTTTTTTATCGAAATTTTAAGATTGTTTTCCTCATTTGATTTTTCAACCTCCCCTCAATCATTCTTTTCTGAATTTCATACAACCGGACTTCCTTTAGAATCTGTTTAATCATTTCTTAAGTCAGTTTCATGGCATTAAGTATTGGTTTCTATACTTTAATACCAGAAAGAGAGAAATATCATATCTATTTTTTTTCATAAATTAGATATGAAACCAAATTATATAAAAATGGGAATTATAGAGAGGCTCAAAGATTTTCTAAATCCTAAAATGTATAAACCATCCACAAAAGATTTAACTCCGGAGAATGTAGATAAGATTATGGATAAAACCATTTTAGGGGATGATCCTTACTATCAATTGTGGGGAATAAATTATACTATTAAACCAGATAATTATGAATATTTAAAATATTGGATGTATAATAGAAGAATTAAAAAACTTAGCGAGTGGAAAAAGTTGGGTTTTACAATTAGAGAGATAGAATCCGATCAGGTGGGACGGGAACAAGAAAGTATTTCCTATTCTTTTGGCCCTTTGTCAAAAGAATGTGCAGAAGATTTAATCAAACAATATGGTAATATCTTAAATTTTTATGAAATAACTAAGCAAGAAATAGATAATAAGAAAATAACTACAGAATCTACGAGTAGTGAGATTCAATGGCAATCAGAGCGTGTTATCGATTCTTTAGGTTTTGCATTGGGCTGGAGGGATATTAAAGATATTAAGGATAATTATAATTGGACTATTAGAACTTTGAAATATTTAAAAGATTTTGAAGACTGTGAAAATTACTTTGAATATTCAAAAATAAAAGAAAAACCATCACTTATACTTGAGAAGTTAGATGACTATGAAACTTACTTGATGAAATGTATTGAAAATGAACAACAATTTACAATTGAGAAAGTTTCCAAAATGAAGACAAAACAGGGGAAAATAAACACTCTTAATCGATACTTAAAAAAGCTAATCGAATGCAAATCTGGTTTAACTAAAGCTGAATATGTACAGAGATATAATTTAATGTTAAATGAGGTTAAAGATTTAGTAAATTCTTTATAGAACAGTATTATAACATTTCTTTTATATATTTTTTCAGGATAGCCTGTATTCCAGTAACAATTATGTGTATCTCATCATCAATTTGTGGTAAACTTGTATAATTCTTAAATTCCATTTCAGATAATAATTTTTTATATCTATCTAATTGGCTCCAAAATCGTTTATTTAGAGCTTCATATAATCCTTTAGAATAGAATTGGCAGTATTCATTTATTAATTCCTTCTTTTTATCGTAACTTCCAAATACTTGTAAACACTCATCAAATTCATCATTATCAAACATTTCTAAACATCGACTTTCAGAAATATCCATAGTTGACAACTTTTCAAATTTCCAATAATAATTGTCAGATGCTTCAGAGTACTTTAGTCTAATATCATAAACAAGGGCTACTTCAATACAATAAAAAATAAAGCTGTGATATAAATAATCAAGCCGTGCAGATTTAGATTTTGTTTGAGAGGAAATTTCTATCATGCAATTATGGAAAATCCCTTGCTTTCTTAAATAATCATGTCTTGGCATATATGGATTTAACAATAATTGTGTTACCTGTAATGCCCTCATGGCATCTTCTGTTTTTTTAAGTTTCAGTAAATAATTTACATAAAGAATGTGCGCATCAAAAAAAGCGTAATTACTGGGTAATTGTTCAATTATGCTTTTTAAATAATCGGCAATTTCATCATTTGAAATTGTTTTTACAGACTCCATATAGGAGCGAATTTTGTTAAGGCTTGTTGACAGATAGTACCCTTTATCTCCAATATCATGAATCAAAGTTTGTCTATATCCTCCATCAGTAATTTCAGTTTTCCATCCAGTTTTTTCAGGCTCAAGTCTTAAACATTTATCAATTAATTTTTTTAGAAATTCAACGGCTTCTGGATATCCCTGTTCTCGACTAATTTTTGTTGCTTGTTTCATTAGAGCACTGATATCTATTTCTTCCATTTTAATAATTTTTGTTAACTAAAATTACAAAAGTTATGTCCTCCTCTTTTATCATTCAGAGAAAATTTGTATCTTTTAAATAAAAAATGATAACTATTAACTGGGAAACGATTCTATATCTAAGCATTGGTGCAATAATTGGTTTTATTCCATCAATAGTTCTTTTTATAATAAACTTAAATAAAGAAAAAAGTTTTAAGAAGAAGGAGATAATTGCTAATCTCTTAGAACTTTTACCCCAGATGCACATTAGAAGATTTCAAAGAGATTCAGATGAATTTGCTATTCACTATTGGAAGACAAGAGCAGGAAGAGAAACTGAACCGCTTTATTATGAACAAGATCAAAAGGAATTAGATAGATTTAAAAATTCTTTTCAGATTACATTTGAGAAAGATTTGGAAACCTATGCATCTCTAATAAAGAATTACAGTCTTTTTGAGGTTTTTTGTGGAAAGAATGATGAAATGGAAAAATTAATAAATCACTTATTAAACTATAAATATAATTTCCCAGACATAACACAATATGGCATTGGGGAGCTTAGGCAAATGAATTTAGAAAGAGCCATTAGAGATGTCGATTCACAATCTGACACATCTACCACAGTAGACAAAATATTTAAAATTTTGAAGAGTCTTTTAGAATGAAATTTCAAAAGTTTCTTGTATTGAATTATTCTAAAAAACAGCTTTATTGGAAGCCCCAGGTTAAACGATCTCACCCAGAGAAAGGGTATAATAAGAAAACCAGGTAAATCCGGTTTTTCTCGATTATAAATAAATACTAAAGCAGGAAGGACAAATATGGGTAGTTCAATTGGATATAGATAAAATAATCTTATTCGTCCGAATAACCCGACAAAAGAAAAAATCTTTTCGCTTCAGCAGCGAATAACTCACTCACAACACAAACCTGTACGAAAACTTAATAAGGAATATATCATGTGGGTGGATATCGAACATATCACATATATCCTGTTTGAGATCAAATTCTCCATTGGGATTATCCCGGGATCGTCCCTGGGACCAGACAAAATACAGAGTTGAGCCCGGTTTAAATTCCCAGCGAGCGACAAAGTTCGACTTGAATTCCTTTATATGGAAATCGGGATTTTCAATTGGATATTTAAAATCCGGTATGTCAGTGATCTGATAAATGTTAATACTATCATTCCATTTAAACTCATCATCAGTAAATGTATAGTAACGGTCAGTGTACTCTTCTGCATGAGTATCAGTGATTTTTTTAAAGTTATCATATTTCCCGACCGAAATAAATGGCTGTCCCCAATACTGTAAGGTGAGGTTTGGTGTTATGTTGAAATTTAAACGCAGCGATAACCGCAAGGTTTTCTGGTCAAGTGTTGCAAAAATAAACTGATTATCAGGATCGAGTACTCTAGTATCGACATATTGAAGATTCCTGCTAGTCAGGTCCAGGGAAGGACTCAGCGAAATATCAAGTGCATCGATCGGTCTGTATGTCAAAAATATACCATACGAATGATTTCTGCTGCTTTGCTCACTCCCCCAGCTTTGGTTAGTGAATATCTCATAATTGAACTTCTTGCGCTCATCGGAACCGATTTCTAACCAAGTGCTAATAGTACCGGGTATGATAATTGAATGACCACCACGCAGCATTGAATTGGACAATCCTTTAAATTCGGGATTGATACCAGTACTTAAAGACCAGTAATTCTTAAATTGAGTGTTAATATTGATATTACCTCCCTTGTGGTTGAGGTTCCCACCGAAATCAAATATAGTCCACTGGTTGAAATTTATATTCAGCTCCCTGAAAATGCTGAAAGGTTCCCATATTCTATATCCGGTCCAGAATACCTGCATGATCTGGTCCGCACCGGGCATAAAACCAATATCATTGAGTTCAAGACCGGGAGATTTCCAGTAAATAAATCCGGCATATCTCCAATGACCATTTGCAAATTTTCCTATGCCGATTGTGCCCCCATGACCAGAAAGAGATGTACGGCCTGAATCCAGCTTTGCATAATCATTATCAGGCCTTTGAAAATATCTTGCGGATGACTCCTGTGTACGGATGAGAGATTCCTGCGAACCCCTTACATTGCTGAAATAAGTTTTAACCATAAAACTATAGGTTCTTTCTTTCCAGTTATGGGTGAAATCTAATCCACCTATATAAGCAGAAGTATGCAAAAAGTCAAGAGTGGGATCTTCAATGAACCTGTTTGTGGTAGTGAATACACCACCTAATAATGTATTTCCTTTATTAAAATCTTTCTGGATCCTTGTAACTGAATAGTTGGTAAGAGGTTCAACAGTTTCAAAACGTCTGTCGCCTTCATAATCTATTTCAGCTTTTTCCCTGGCTGTAATGCTTTCAAGGATGCCGATGGACAATCCATTTTTGGTCTTTCCTGTGAGTTTGGCAGCTCCAATGATTGATGTTCTTGTTGGAACATCAGCATATTCCCCCTCATCAAGTTCTGGATCTAATTGCGGATTACGGCCGATACGGCGCGAATAAAAAAGATTTTCCGAACCCAGGTCATCGCCATCAAAAAAATTCAATGGATAGTTAAATATATTTTTGCCCTCAATAAAAAAAGGCCTTTTTTCTTCAAAAAAGATCTCATATGCAGTAAGGTTTACCTGGGATGGGTCAGCTTCAACCTGTCCAAAATCAGGATTAATAGTAAAATCGATGATCATGTTATTTGTAATACCGATCTTACCATCCACTCCTGCATTTAACTTGTTGAGCTTACCTGTTGCAAATGGATTTCCACTTTCCTTTTCGAACCGTTCTGTACCTGCAACAGCGTAAGGGGCGATTTCAATTTGTCTTCTGGGAATTATCCCTGTAATTCCCTTTAATTCTCCGAACTGATGCACCCACCCAGGTGCATCACGCGGTATCGGCTGCCAGAGGGATAGTTCCTGTTTCCGGAATAAAAAGCGTCCGACCTGCAAACCCCAGACCTGGTTTTCCTCTTTATCGAAACGCAACTGGCTGAGAGGTATTTTCATTTCTGCGACCCAGCCTTCTCCGTCAATGGATGTTTTTACAAACCATATCGGATCCCACGTGAAATCTTGATTTTCTCCATCATTCGAAAAAATCCCATCCATCTTGACCCCTGATGCGCTTACCATAAATGTAAAAGCAGTACGCTGGTCGAAGTAACTATCAAGCTGGATGCCGACATAATCGCTTTGGATATTATCTTTCCGGGATAACCGGCTATCAATACTATCGGGATTTGTATCAAATGCCCTGAAGACGATGTAAATATTATTGTCATCATACAGGATTTTAAATCCTGTTTCCTGTGAGGGATCTTTCCCTTCATAAGGTTCATGCTGAACAAAACCTTTTTCCCATTCCAGGCTTTGCCATGCAGGATCATCTAATTTCCCGTCAATAACAGGTGCATTTAATTCCACCCTTTGCGCATAACATACTTTCTTTTCTTGTGAAACTGAATTGCTTAATCCTTGTAATGAAAAACAAACCAGAGAAAACACACTTACAATACGTATCATAGGATCTGAATGAAATAGAGTATAATAAGTGTTTCAATTAATATGCCATAGCGCTGAATGCGCTCTATATCAGGTAGTTATTTAAATGAATATTTTATTAAGGAGGGCTTAATGTACAAAAATGATACATTATTTGTACATTATCGTACATTAATTGATGTTACAAATGCCTGCTAACCCATGTGTTTCTAATCATCATCTGCTTTATCCTCAAAAGCTGGTGGGGCATTTATGTCATGATAGGACATTCTTATTCTTGCCTGTTTTTTAATATAATCAATCCTTCCAATTTCAGCTTTTTCTATTTTATATCCGGATAATGCTGTTAGTTCCTCCAGCAATTTTGAATAATTCTCCGGTCGGGTCAATTCAATGTTCTGTATGATAATTGTTTTTCTGACATATTTTTTCTTGAATAAGATATATTCACAGGCAAAAGTCAAAGAGAAAATTGCCAGATCCCCGAAAAACAATTCAGAATATGTGATCTTTCTGCTTGCCATTGCATTTCCTACTGAAATCCCGATTATAATAAAGAAATATGTCATGTCTTTAACCGGGATAGGATTTGTACGATACCTGAGGATTGCGAAAATGGCAAACAATCCTACTGCAAAACCTGTTGATAAAGTGACCTTATCAAGAAGGTTGACTACAATATATACAATTGAACCGATCAGAAGGAAACTGAAAAGATATTCAGGTTTTTTCTGTTTTGGATAATATAGTAATCTGGCAATTAGAAATATCCAAAAGAGGTTTACCAGGAACATGAATGCTAATTGCATTAAATCGGCCTTATTAAAAAAATCCATACCCAAAAAATCGGGTTCGTCCTTATAGATCTGTAAGGTTATCATAGTTTAGAGGATTAGGTTATTTCTTTTTTCCAATTTGCTTATCAGGAATCCGGTTTATTAATTCTTTTTCCCTGTTCTTTAATTGTTCCCTGATAAAGTTAATATTTTTAATCTCTTGTTCTATCTTGTCCTCAACTTCCAGAATATCGCCAGATAATATGACAGATAACGGTGATAATAATGTATCTTTTGATGACAGTCTCAGGGTCGACAGTGAAGACGCAATATTATTGCAGATCCGCTCAGTAAATTCAATTTGGTAAGGAAGAATTTCCTTTAAGGAGGCTAATTCAACAACACCATGAATTTCTTCATTTACCTTTAGTGGAACTATCAGGAGGTTTCTGGGTTTATCTTCCCCCAGGCCGGAAGTAATGTTAATATAATCTTCAGGAATATCTGTCAAAAGGATAGTTTCTCCTTCCTGAAAAGCCCGACCGGCAAGGCCCTCTCCTAAAAGTACCTGCTTTTTCATATATTTCTTCCTGTCAAAAGCATAACTGGCCACTAGTTCAAGATATTTCTTTTCTGTATTATCAAAATAAGCCAGGAAAAGGCCACCAACATTAGCTCCAATGTACTTAACCAGGTTGGATATAATTTGAAATGAAAGTTCATTAAAATCACCTGAGTATTCCCTTAGTATTTCGCTAAAGCGTGCAATCCCTTGAGTTGACCAGTTTCTTCTTTCATCTTCCTGCTTTCTTTTTTCATCTTCCAATGCTGCATTTTTTAGATCTTCCCTCATTCTCAATAAAGAATTTCCCAGGATATCTTTGTCGCTTAATGGTTTAAACTCACTTTGATAATTGCCTTTTCCAATCTCCTGTGAGAAATTTGAAAGTATTTTCAGGTTTTTAACGAGAGAATTTATCGCTGTTGCCATCTGACCGATCTCATCTGACCTTTCCGGAAGGTTTATTTCGGGCAATTCCCCATTTGCCAATTCATTCAAAGTTTTTTTAAATTTTTTAATTGGTTTTACCAGTGAGGAAATCAGAAGAATTGCGATCAGGATTCCTGCAAATACTATTGTCAGGAGAAAAATTAATTGATTATTCCCGTATTTTTTATAACCAAAAACAATAATGAGTATGACAGCGATGATCAGGATGCCAAATCCCAAGCCGATCCTTAACGCAATAGTCGACCGGATTTTCATACATTTTTATTATACTGCCCAACTTTAAAATTAACTAATATTTTCTGATTCTGATTCGGATGCGTATTCATAAATTATTAACCGCATTCCTGAGCTGATCGAGGGACTTATTGAGCATTGCTTTCGGACATGCGATGTTCATTCGTTGAAATCCCTCTCCTCCTGTACCGAAGGAACAACCATCATTGCAGCCAAGCTTTGCTTTATGAATCATAAATTCTTTTAATGCCGTGTTGTTAAGGTTTAATCTACTCATATCCAGCCAGGCAAGATACGTTGCTTCGGGCCATACCAGTTTTACCTCGGGAATAAACTGTTTCAAATAATAATCCAGGATTTTATAATTATTAAAAAGGTACTGAATTAACTGATCCAACCATTTGTCACCATTTCTATATGCAGCCTCCAGAGCTATATTACCGAAAATATTTCCATTCCAGAGATGAGCCGTGTCAATTTCCTGACTAAAGATTTTCCTGTCAGAATCGTTTGAAATGACCACTGCGGATGTAGATAATCCGGCAAGATTAAAAGTTTTGCTTGGTGCAATGCAGGTTGCTGTTATATTTGAAAATGCAGGGGATATGGCTGCCAGAGGAGTATGCTTTTGCCCAGGCAGAATTATATCAGAGTGTATTTCATCTGAAACAATCCTGATATTCCCATCCAGACATATATTGGCAAGTTCTGACAGTTCTTCCGGTGTCCAGATCCGACCGACAGGATTATGGGGATGGCAGATCAGGATTAATTTTACCCGGTCATCCAGCTGCTCCTTCAGATTATCAAGATCCATATAGTACCTTCCGTTCCTTAATTTAAGCGGATTATTCAGTATTTCCCGCTGATTTCCTGTGATAACTGAAGAAAAGGGATGATAAACAGGGGGTTGTATTATTACTTTATCACCAGGTGAAGTAAATGCCCTGACAGCAAAATGCAGAGCAGGGACAATTCCGGGACAAAAAATGATCCATTCGGTTTCTATATTCCAGTTTTGCCGTCTCTTATACCAATCCCTGATAGCCTGATAAAAATCATCGGTCCGTTTTGTATATCCCAGTATCTCATGTTCGGTTCTTTTTCGGATGGCTTCCATAATAAAATCGGGAGTTCGGAAATCCATATCGGCCACCCACATGGGGCTGACATCATCTGTACCAAAATATTCCAGGTTGAAATCATGCTTTATGCAGTTTGTGCCACGTCTTTCGATGATTTCGTCGAAATTATATTCAGTCATTTGTATGGATTGATTTTATGCAAAAAAATTGTCATGACCCGGGTAATGATAACGTTGCCGCGCTATATCTTCCGGGAATATAAAATAGTCAACAACAGCCCTGGAGCAGAGAATATTTTCATGGTTAAATAATTCAACGTTTACGGTCGCGATCCGGCCATCTGTTTTAACCAGTTTTCCCTTCAGGATAATTGAACCTCGGTTGACAAATACCGGTTTGATATATTCAACTCTTAGTGAAGAGGTTACTCCTCCTGTTTTTGCTTTTATATATATTGTCCAGCTGGCAATCTCATCCATAAGAGTAGCCTGAATGCCTCCGTGAAGTACATTTACATAACCCTGTAAATGTAAAAATGGATTCCATTTGCAGGTAACAAATTCTCCATCTTCTGTAAATTTCATTTTAAGCCCTATAGGGTTATCCGGACAGCAGCCAAAGCAATCGAAGCCTTCGATGTCCGTAAAAGGATTGCGGATATTTTTCATGGTTCGAAAAGTTAATCATAGTAAACATAATAAATTTTGTATGATCTTTGCTTAATTCAAATTATTCCAGTGAACGGTCAACGCCCAAAGAAAAGCCTTGGACAGCATTATCTTCGTGATGAAAATATTGCACGCAAAATTATTAATTCACTTTTAGCGGAAAGAACGAACCAAATCATCGAGATTGGCCCGGGTCATGGTGTCCTTACCAAATATCTGTTCGCTAAAATGGAAAATGCCGTTCTGGCAATTGAAATTGACCATAATAATGTTGAATTTCTCAGGAATGAATTTCCGGGAAGGGAGGATCAGATCATTAATCATGATTTCCTTAAATATGATCTATCAGGATTTGATCGTCCTGTTGCATTAATCGGGAATTTCCCATATAATATATCTTCACAAATTTTTTTCCGGATCCTGGAGAACAGAAACAGAATTAGTGAGGTTGTATGCATGGTACAGAAGGAAGTTGCGGATAGATTATCTGCTGGACCAGGAACAAAAACTTACGGGATCCTATCAGTTCTTTTGCAGGCCTATTACAAAATAGAATATCTTTTTAAGGTGACACCAAAGGTATTTTTTCCGCCACCCAAAGTTTATTCTGCTGTCATAAGGTTAACCAGGAATAGTGTATCAAAGCTTGAATGTGATGAAATCCTTTTTTTTAATATAGTCAAGGCATGTTTCAATCAGCGAAGAAAGACAATAAAAAATTCAATACGGAAAATAACAACTGAAAGCTTGCCACATACCGATCTTATGATAAAAAGGCCCGAGCAACTTAGTGTTGAACAATTTGTTGAACTAACTCAGATAATTCAGAGGCTGTCTGTATAGTTAAAAAGTAGTATTAATAGCTTCAACCGGATCCATACGGGCAGCTGACCACGCTGGTGCAAATCCGGAAATAATCCCTATCACAGCAGAAATTGTCAGGCCAAGTATAATATTACTGAATGTGAGGATGATTTTAAAATTTCCAAGTAATTCAAAGCCGGTCACCAGTGATGATCCAATGAAAATAAGAAGCAGTCCAATGGCTCCACCTGTTAAAGACAACAGGACGGCTTCAAAAAGAAACTGGAACAAAATGAAGAATTTTTTTGCTCCAAGGGCTTTCTGAATCCCGATCTGGTTTGTACGCTCTTTTACTGAAACAAACATGATATTGGCAATTCCGAAACCACCAACCAGGATAGAGAAAATGCCAATAAATCCACCTGCGATATTGATAACTTTAAAAATCTTATCCAGTGCGCTAGATATCATACTGGTCTGGTTTAGAGCAAAATTGTCCCTGGCTTTGGGTTTAAGCCGGCGGGTGGATCTTAAAATCTGGGTCATCTCATCTGCCAATTCTTCGTTTGAAACATCTGATTTGGCCATTACCCAAATCATTGGACTTGCATTGTCAGTCCGGATATCCAGAAAAGTCCTTAAGAATTGTACAGGAATAAGGATCATTTCATCCGAAGAACCTCCTCCAAAAGTGCTTGTACCTTCTTTTTTAAAAACGCCAACGACAGTCACCTTAATACCACCAAGTTGGATTTGTTCTCCAATCGGACTTCTCCCCTCAAACAATTTATCTGCAATTGTATAACCTATTACGGCCAAATTTTTACCACTATGGAATTCAAAAGGAGTTAAAAATCTTCCAGCTGTAATCTCAAAATCGCGAATTTCCTCGAATTCCTCTGTGGTGCCCCGGATTTCAGCACGATCAATGGAATTATTCCTGTATTCAACCGGTTTGTTTGCGAAGGCAAAAAAACACACCGTTTTAGCATTAACGGAACGTTCTTTAATATTCTGGTATTCCTGGAATTTTACCACAGGTCTGTTCCAGTATTGCCACCATTCATATTCCTGTCCTCCTCCGGAGGGGAAAGGCCATTTTTCAATAAAGATAATGTTCTCTCCAAATGAGGAAAGACTCTCCCTTATGTTAATTTCAAGTGAATCAATTACAGTAAAGACTGTAATGATCGCAAAAATTCCGATCGTAATACCAAGAAGTGAAAGAATAGTCCGAAGCTTGTTAACTACAACAGAAGAGAATGCAAAAAACAGGCTTTCAAGTACTAATTTAATACTCTTCATGAATTATAAAGATGTTGAATCCGCGCCGCATTTGTTTTACATGTAAAAGTAACTAATTTTACGAACATTTATAATATCTTTAGAAGGAATTAGATATAACTATAAATGGCTGATTTAATAAGAATTAAGACTGCGCTTGTTTCTGTATATGATAAAACCGGGATCGAACCTGTCATCAGGGCACTTGATAAATTATCTGTCAGGTTAATATCCACCGGGGGCACAAAAAATTATATTTCATCACTGAATATCCCTGTTACGGCAGTAGAAGAAATTACCTCATATCCATCTATACTGGGAGGAAGGGTAAAAACCCTCCATCCAAAGATTTTTGGTGGTATTCTTTTCAGGAGGGAGAACAATGAAGATCTTAAGGAAACAGTTAACTACGAAATACCCGGAATTGACCTGGTCATTGTCGATCTTTATCCATTTGAGTCGACGGTAAAATCCGGTGCAGGTGAAGAAGAAATTATCGAGAAAATAGATATTGGCGGAATATCCCTGATCAGGGCAGCTGCAAAGAATTATACAGATGTTTTAATAATTTCAGCAAAGGACCAATATACCGACCTTCTGAAGTTGCTGGAAGAAAAAAATGGAGAAACCTCTCTGGACGACAGGAAAAATGCCGCCGCTTTTGCTTTCGGAATAACCTCCCACTATGATACAGCAATTTATAATTATTTCTCAGGCAGTAATCCGAAATCTTTCAAACAGAGTATATTAAAGGGCCAGGAATTAAGGTATGGTGAAAATCCTCATCAGCAGGGCTTTTTCTTCGGCATGTTTGATGAAATGTTTGAAAAAATTTCGGGAAGAGAGATTTCATACAATAATCTGCTGGATATTGATTCAGCCGTCAATCTTATTAGAGACTTCAACGATACTTCATTTGGCATACTCAAACATAATAATGCCTGTGGTTTTGCCACACGGGACTTATTGTTTGATGCGTGGACAGATGCTCTGGCAGGTGATCCGGTATCAGCTTTCGGTGGTATCTTGATTTCAAATCGTGAAATTGATAAAAAATGTGCTGATGAAATAAACAAGATCTTTTTTGAGGTAATAATTGCACCTTCTTACAAGGAAGAAGCATTGGAGATCCTGATGCAAAAGAAAAATCGCATTATCTTAAGGATAAAAGATTTTCAGGTTACAGGAAATCATTTCAGGACAGTATTAAATGGAGTACTTGTACAACAACGTGATTCAAAAACTGAAAATGAATCCGATCTTAAAACTATGACACATAAGGAACCAACTGCCTCGGAAAAAAGGGATATGCTATTTGCTAATAAAATTGTAAAGCATTCAAAGTCCAATGCAATCGTGCTGGCCAGGAACCAGCAATTAATTGGCAGTGGGGTGGGCCAAACATCACGGGTAGATGCATTAAAGCAAGCGATTGACAAGGCAAGGAATTTCAGCTTTGATCTGAAGGGAGCAGTAATGGCCTCCGATGCATTTTTCCCTTTCAATGATTGTGTTGAAATCGCCCATAATGCAGGGATTTCTGCAGTAATTCAACCCGGAGGTTCTATAAGAGATAAGGATTCTGTCGATTATTGCAACTCAAACAATATGGCGATGGTCTTTACAGGGACACGGCATTTCAAGCACTGATACTTTCATATTTTTGAAAAAAACAGGGCAGGAATACCGAATATATTGAAGGCATTATTAATTTTGGTACTTCGTAACTGATTAACTACTGGTTTATATGGGACTTTTTTCATTCCTGACACAGGAAATAGCCATTGATCTTGGTACTGCAAACACAATCATTATCCATAATGACAAAGTTGTTGTTAATGAACCATCAATTGTAGCAATTGATCAATCAACAGGGAAATTAATAGCAATTGGTGAGAAAGCATGGCAAATGCATGGAAAGACGCATGAAAATATAAAGACCATAAGGCCTCTCAGGGATGGAGTGATTGCGGATTTTAATGCAGCTGAGCTAATGATACGCGGCATGATCAAAATGATCAACAAAAAGCCTCGGCTTTTCACCCCATCATTGCGAATGGTGGTCAGCATTCCTTCAGGAAGCACTGAGGTAGAGGTGAGAGCTGTCAGAGACTCATCAGAACATGCAGGAGGCAGGGATGTATATATGATTTATGAACCTATGGCTGCAGCCATTGGAATTGGTATAGATGTAGAAGCACCAGAAGGAAATATGGTTGTGGATATTGGGGGTGGAACAACAGAAATCGCAGTTATCGCCCTGGGAGGTATCGTATGTAATGAATCTATCAGGATTGCAGGAGATGGATTTACAAACGATATTCAGACTTATATGAGGCATCAGCATAATATCAAGATCGGAGAAAGGACAGCTGAAGATATTAAGATAAATGTGGGATCCTCTCTTACGGATCTTGAAAATCCACCAGCTGACTATGTTGTTAGAGGGCCGAACCTTATGACCGCTATGCCTATTGAAATACCTGTATCATACCAGGAAATTGCCCACTGTCTTGATAAATCCATTTCCAAGATCGAAACAGCCATCCTGGCAGTTCTTGAACAAACACCTCCTGAACTGTACGCCGATATTGTTAACAACGGAATATGGCTGGCAGGAGGGGGTACATTGTTGAGGGGAATTGATAAAAGATTCACCGATAAAATCAATATCACTTTTCATAAAGCTGAAGATCCAATGCAGGCTGTTGCAAGAGGAAGCGGAATCGCATTAAAAAATGTCGATAAGTTTCCCTTCCTTATGAGATAATCTGAATCTATTTTTTTCTTTATCTGCCGATGAGGACCCTGTTACAATTCATAATTAGGCATCACCTGGTTTTTCTTTTCCTTTTGATGGAAATATTCTCGTTTACTCTGATTTTCAGGTATAACCGGTATCAAAGAGCAGGAGTTCTGAATTTTTCCAGTTCTGTCCAGGGTTATGCATATTCCAAAGTTTTCAAATACAAGGAATATCTTAATCTGTATAAAATAAATCAGGAACTGGTTAATGAAAATAATCTTTTACGTAACCAGTTAGATCATTATAAACAGATTACCAGGAATAGTCCGGTAATGGATGAAACTCATTTCCCTGGACGGAAATTCACTTATATACCAGCAAGGATTATTAATAACTCTGTCAACAAGCAGTATAATTTCCTGACTTTAGACAGAGGGAAAAATCATGGAGTAAAGCCCGAAATGGCAGTGATTTCATCAGAAGGTATTGTCGGTGTTGTATATGCCGTATCCGGTAATTTTTCAACAGTCATATCCCTGCTTAACCGGGATTTTAGATTAAGTGCAAAGATAAAGAAGAATAACTATTTTGGATCACTTACCTGGGAAGGCATTAGCCCTCATACAGCATTACTCAGTGAAATACCGTACCATGTAAATGTTCAGAGAGGAGATACAATCGTCACATCAGGTTATTCAACCATTTTCCCTGAAGGTTTATTGGTCGGGACAGTGTCTGCTTTCGAGATTGAAGAAAGCAATTTTTTCCGTATAGATGTGGAACTTTCAGAAGATTTTAATCAGTTAACCCATGTCTATATAATCAACAACCTGCTCATTGAAGAGCAGTCAACCCTTGAAGAACAATTTTCTGATGATTAAATCATTCGGTAAGTATATTATCCGTTTTTTGATCCTGGTACTACTTCAGGTGCTGGTCTTTAATAATATTCAGGTCAGTGGCTTTATCAATCCGTATTTTTATGTTCTTTTTATTCTTATCCTGCCGTTTGAAACACCCAAATGGTCATTGCCTTTGATTGGATTTCTGCTTGGATTATCTATCGATCTTTTTACACAAACTCCTGGAATTCATGCGTCTGCAACTGTTCTTATGGCTTTTGCAAGACCTTATATACTGACTTCAATTTCTCCCAGAGAAGGTTACGAACCAGGATCATATCCCAGATTATATTATTATGGACTTGAATGGTTTCTCAAATATTCTGTTATTCTAATCTGTATACATCATTTTTTCCTTTTTTATGTCGAAATTTTCCGTATCAGTGATTTTTTTGCCACATTTTTAAGAGCCACGTTAAGTTCAGTATTTTCCATAATATTTATTGTCCTGAGCCAATACTTTATTTTTAGACGTTCATGAATACATATACCGGTAGAAAATATTTCGTTGCCGGAATAATAGTTCTGGTCGGACTTATATATGTGATAAAATTATTTTCCCTGCAGGTGGTTGACTCCTCCTATAAATTTTCAGCTGACAGTAATACCAGGCGTACTAAAATAATTTATCCTGCAAGAGGAATAATCTATGACAGGAATGGAGAAATTCTTGTCTATAATGAAGCAGCTTATGACCTTATAATAAATCCATCGCAGCTTAAGGAATTCGATACTATCGATTTTTGTAATACTCTTAATATTCAGCCTGCAGAGTTAAAGAAAAGAATTCAGGAAGCCAGGAATTATTCTTTTTATAAGCCTTCTGTTTTTATGAAACAGATATCTTCAGTAACTTATGCCATATTACAGGAAAAAATGTACAAATTCTCTGGTTTTTTTGTTCAGCCCCGTACATTACGCAAATATCCTATGAGTATTGCAGCACATGTCCTGGGATATGTTGGTGAGGTAGATGAAAAGACGATTGAAGATCAGCCATACTATCAGATGGGCGACTATATTGGTATCAGTGGAATTGAGCAGTCTTATGAAAGTGTACTTAGAGGGGAAAAGGGGAGAAAAATTGTTCTTGTGGATGTTTATAATCGTGAAAAAGGTTCTTACCAGAGTGGATGGTATGATAAAAATGCAATTGTGGGGAAAAATATCGTTTCCACAATCGATGCAAAATTACAATCATATGGTGAGACACTGATGGGGAAATTCATGGGAAGTATTGTTGCACTTGAGCCATCAACCGGTGAAGTTCTGGCAATGGTATCCTTACCGGATTATGATCCTGGTTTTCTTGTTGGCCGTGCCAGGGGGGATAATTATAAAATATTGGCAGAAGATACACTTAAGCCACTGTTTAACAGGGCTTTGATGGCTCAATATCCACCAGGATCAACTTATAAGACTGTAAACGGAGTAATTGCCCTGCAGGAAGGAGTAGTTTCAACTTATACGGAATTTCCCTGTAGAATGGGATATTATTTTGAGAATATCACTGTCGGATGCCATAGTCATTCTTCTCCTCTGGATTTTATTCATGCTATTCAGAATAGTTGCAATGCTTATTTCACTAATGTGTTTAGAATGATCCTTACAGATCCGAAATTTGAAAATACCGAAGAAGCGTATAATAACTGGAGACAGCATGTTCTTTCTTTCGGTTTTGGAAATATTCTGGAGACTGATTTTATGAATGAGCTGAAAGGAATAATTCCAACTTCTGATTATTATAATGGGATTTATGGAAAGGATCACTGGAATTTTCTGACAGTCAGGAGTCTTGCCATTGGGCAGGGCGAGCTTGGAATAACTCCTCTTCAAATGGCTAATCTTTCAGCAATTTTGGCTAATCGGGGATATTATTATATTCCTCATGTGGTAAAAGAAATACAGGATCAACAGGAAATCGACCAGCGTTTTTTACAGAAACATTATACCAGTATTGATTCAGTTCATTTTGAAACAGTGGTCAATGGAATGGATCTTGCTGTAAATGGTGGCAGTGGAAGTACAGCATGGCGTGCACGAATGGCAGATATAATTGTTTGTGGTAAAACCGGAACTGCTGAAAATCCCCATGGAGAAGATCATTCAATTTTTATCGCTTTTGCTCCAAAGGAAAAACCTGAAATAGCTGTATCAGTCTATATTGAAAATGGTGGTTTCGGAAATATATGGGCCGCTCCGATTGCAAGCCTGATGATTGAGAAATACCTGAATGATTCCATATCCAGACCTTATCTTGAAGAATATGTGTTAAATGGTACAGGACCTGATCAATGAAAAGAAGGATAAATATTATAAATAACATTGACTGGCTGACTGTTTTTATATTTTTTTTACTAATTTTTTTTGGCTGGTTAAATATTTATGCTGCTGCCTTTAACGAACAGCACAGGAGTATATTTGACCTGAGCCAGCAATACGGCAAACAACTTTTATGGATACTCGCTGCTATCATCCTGGCATTATCACTGTTCCCGATAGATGAAAAATTTTTCTTCTTTTTCTCATATCCGATATATGGACTATCTGTTTTATCACTATTACTCGTTTTGATACTGGGTAGGGAAATCCATGGCTCAAAATCGTGGTTTGTGATCTCGAGTTTCAATTTGCAACCTTCGGAATTTGCTAAAATTGCAACTGCACTTGCACTGGCGAAATTTCTGAGTTCATATAATTTCAGAATCGATAAGATAAAGAATATTATAGTGATATTTCTTATAATTATGGTTCCGGCTGTTTTAACTGCATTGCAGCCTGATATGGGAACCGCTCTCATTTTTTGTTCTTTTCTGCTGGTTGTTTACCGCGAAGGATTTTCAGAAATCCTTCTGATTATAGCCATATTATTTATCGGATTATTCTTTCTAACATTACTGGTAGACAAATTATTTATACTGGGTGGATTGATTTTTGTAGCATATCTCGTACTATGGATCATGCGTCGCCAGAAATCAATTTTTTTTATAGCATTGGGTGTACTGGTAGTTTCATGCGGATTACTCTTCGGATTGAGTTTTATATTTGAGTGGAACCTGACCTATTATTCCATTATCGCCGGAGGTTTATTGATATCTCTGCCTTTTTACCTGTTCTATGCGATCCGGAAAAAAATGAGAAATGTTCTGATACTTATTGGCTGCCTGGTAATATCAATATTTTTTACTTTTTCTGTCCACTATGTCTATAATGATGTGCTTAAAGAACATCAGCAAACCCGGTTAAATATTCTGCTTGGAATCGAATCTGATCCGCTTGGACACGGCTATAATGTGAATCAATCAAAAATCGCTATCGGTTCAGGAGGATTTACAGGTAAGGGCTTCCTAAATGGGACTCAGACTAAATTTGATTTTGTACCTGAACAAAGTACAGATTTTATTTTCTGCACGGTAGGTGAAGAATGGGGATTTATAGGAACTTTCCTGGTGATAGGACTGTTTTTGTTATTGCTGCTTCGACTTATAAAAATTGCTGAACGGCAGCGTTCGGATTTCAGCAGGATATATGGTTATGGGGTAATTGCCATATTATTCATGCATTTTACCATAAATATTGGTATGACAATAGGACTGCTTCCTGTTATTGGCATTCCTCTTCCATTTTTCAGCTACGGAGGATCTTCTCTATGGACATTTACCATACTTCTATTTATTATGATCAGACTGGATGCGAGCAGAATGGAGCTGTTAAAATAACTGGTTATTCTCAGGAGAGCTTAATTGAATATTCAGATTCCACGAAACAAATTATATCCTTAAAAAAAGAAAAAAAGTACTTTCCAAGGTCGTCATAATTTTCCTTCAGAATTTTAATGGCATAAGAAGAAAAATCAGGCAGGGTTGTCATGGCCGACATATTCTGCAAAACAGCGCCTAGTCCGTCAAATGTGGAATATGCATACAGCCAGTTTGTCTCAAGAAAATGAGGGAAAAAATTTTTAACCTCCTGGGGGAAAAAATAATCATACGCAGAAAGTATAGTGTACTTTTGAACGACAAAATCCTTAAGGGGGACAGAAGAATAATGTTTCCAGTTAGTGGCAAGAAAATGGTCATAGAAAATATCCACAACAATTCCTGAATATTTTCCGTACTTCGGATTTATGAATGTTTTGCAAGACTTTGTTATGGGGTGTCTGTCAGTAAAAGAGTCAATCTTTCTGTGAAGAATAATTCCCTTACTGATGCGTTCCGGGTACCCGAGATATTTGATTCCCTTTACATAGTCTCCGATAAAATTACCAATCATGATATCATCTATATCGCCGGATAAATATATATGAGCCAGAAAATTCAACTGAAATTTTGTTGTAAATAATTGATCTATAAAGTTAGTTATGTAAACAGAACGGATGTTAAATAATATTATTTTCTTAAACATATTCGACAGCATGATTTTATGTATCCTGTAAATTCATTTAAAAATATACCTTTGTGAATTCATAAAAAAACAATCCTTTCAAAATGTGCAGTATGACTAAAAAAAATGTAATTATTATCGGTGCGGCAGGCAGGGATTTCCATAATTTCAATACCTATTTCAGGAATAATGAATATTATAATGTGATTGCATTCACAGCTGCTCAGATTCCGGACATAGATGACAGAAAGTATCCGGCAGAACTTGCTGGCAAGCCTTATTCCAATGGTATTCCCATTTATTCAGAAGAAGAATTACCTGGATTAATACGCGAATTTGACGTCCATGATTGTGTTTTTTCATATAGTGATATACCCTATCAAAGGGTCATGTCTGTAAGTGCAATTGTTAACTCTGCAGGTGCAAATTTCATTCTGCTTGGAGGAAAGGAAACAATGCTGAAAAGTACAAAACCTGTCATTGCGGTGGGTGCAATAAGGACCGGTTGCGGAAAGAGCCAGACATCCAGGCGGATTATTAAGATCCTGATGAAGAAGGGATTTAATGTAGTAGCAATCCGCCATCCAATGCCTTATGGAAATCTCCTCGACCAGAAAGTCCAGCGTTTCGCTGAAATTTCGGATTTGAAGAAATATAATTGTACTATAGAGGAAATGGAAGAATACGAACCTCATATCGTGAGGGGAAATGTCATTTACTCAGGTGTTGATTATGAAGCAGTTCTCCGTAAAGCTGAAAATGATCCTAAAGGTTGTGATATTGTATTGTGGGATGGGGGTAATAATGATTTTCCATTTCTGAAACCCGATCTGATGATAACTGTCACAGATCCTCACAGGGCTGGACATGAACTGCGATATTATCCCGGGGAGGTCACACTCAGAATAGCGGATGTTGTAATCATTAATAAAATTGATACTGCCGACAATAACGCCATCCAGGAAGTCCGGTCAAATATTAAAAAAGTAAATCCTGATGCGATTGTAATAAATAGTGCTTCTCCAATCACAGTGGATGATCCTTCGGTAATAAAGGGTAAAAAAGTACTGGTTATTGAAGACGGTCCGACATTAACACATGGTGAGATGAAAATCGGAGCTGGTACAGTTGCTGCCCGGAAATTTGGTGCTGCATCACTAGTGGATCCCAGGCCCTTTATAGTTGGTAGATTAAAAGAGACTTTTAAGATTTATCCCGGAATCGGAACTCTTCTGCCCGCTATGGGATACGGTGAGGAACAGCTTAAGGATCTGGAAACAACTATTAATAATACAGATTGTGATTCGGTTGTGAT
>CAZEKO010000016.1:0-4555 GCA_964512775.1 uncultured Bacteroides sp.
AAATAAAAGATTATCCGGTATACAATATTAAAGGTGGAAATGGGACTTACAAATTTTCATGGTTATCGAGTACTGATACTGTAAATTGGAATACTATTCCTGGCAGGGATAGTTTAATATTACTGGATGAAACGCCTTTACAAACCACATATTACCGCAGAATCGTGAATTCGCATGTATGTTGGGACACGAGTAGTAGTGTCACTATGACAGTTCTTCCTAAAATCACTGAAAACGATATTTTTTCCGGAAGCCTTATTGCCCCTGATGATACAATCTGTCAGAATGATAATCCAATGCCAATCACAGGTCTCCTACCTAAAGATGGTGATGGAGGATATAAATATATCTGGCAATCAAGCCCCGATAGTTTGTCCTGGAATCCCACAATCCCTTCAAATGGCCAGAATTTTGATCCCGGAGTATTGTCAGATACCATCTATTATCGGAGAGTAGTATTATCGGGATCGGATGATGCGTGTAAGGATACCAGTAATATGGTGACTATCCTGGTACATCCCCTCATAAACAATAATAAAATTGCCCCGGATCCGGATACGGTTATTTGCATGGATTATCCGGATTTAAGACTTAGACAGCTATCAGGAAAAGTCGGAGGCGGTGATGAGATTCTTTATAAGTATTACTGGCAGTCAAAAATACAGTCTGGTTCATGGCAGGCAGCCGGCAAAGTAGATGATACAGTGTTTTATAAGCCCGGTTATATTGAAGATACAACACTTTACAGGCGATATATTATTTCCGGTGCATGTGAGAATTTCAGCAATGAAATAGAAGTCATTGTGCAGGATTCAATTATAAATAATCTGATCGCTGATAATGACACTATCTGTAAAGATGCAGTTCCGGCTCCAATTACCGGGACCTCACCCACAGGAGGTGATATTAAATATTCTCTACCCTCATATCAATGGGAATCGAGGTCAAACAGCACTTTATGGGCACCTGTTGCAGGAGCTAATCAAATAGGCTATTCGCCCCCATCGCTTTCAGATACTACATATTACAGGAGAAAGGTGACTTCGAGTAAGTGCATTCATTTCAGTGATCCGGTCGTAATGATTGTCCAGGCACCTATTACCAATAATATCATTAAAAATGGCCAGGATGACGAAACCTGTTATGAAACAACCCTTGATCTGGATGGAACCATAGGAATTGCCGAAATGACCGGTGGTGATAAAGTAAATTATATATATGAATGGCTGAAAAGCGTTGATGATCAAGTATGGTCTCTTGCTCCCGGAATTAATAACCTGGAAAACTATACAACGGAAGAACTATTACTGCCAGCATATTTCAGGCGTTTTGTAGTTTCTGGTGCTTGCAGCGATACAACCCTATTATCGACATTTGTTTATATAAATCCCAGGCCGACGGCCAGGATACTGGAGACAGTAAATCTCACAGAATGTTATGACAGTAAGGTAGGGCCGGTTGAGGTAAGTATTCCATACATATTAACGGGAACTCCTCCATTTAGGATTATCTCCAATGATGGGTCTGAAGATTATGATACTGTTGAAAACATAATGTCCAAAGAAGGATTTTTCACTGATTATCTGATAACACCTGGTAACTTTGATTTTAACATTGAAATCGTTGACCTGAGGGATGGGAACGGCTGTATCGCTTATCCCGACAGTCTGACAGGAACTGTTACCAGAACGGTCTATAAGCGTCCGGAGATTCACATCATCAGGGATGGCGATGCCGTGCAGGTTTGTGATGATCTTATCCAGTTAGAAGCCAATCAGGATGTCGGTACAGGTTACTGGACTAAAGCAATCGGTGATGGTTACCTTACTATTGAAGATTCATTACTGTTAGATGTGCAGGTTTCAACTCAGCATGGTTCAGGGAGCAGCAAATATTACAAGTTGTACAGGACAGGTAAGAACTGGCCTGTCGCTGGGGAAGACAGATGCACCAGCCTGGATTCTGTTGAAGTGGTTTTCTGGAAAGAACCAGAACCGGCATATGCAGGCAGTAAAACGGGGGCGGAATTCGATACAATTATTTATTTTGCTGATTTTATGTATATGTTCGCAAATCCTCCTACAGCAGGAAGCGGTAAGTGGATAGTTAGCTCAGGCTCAGCGAATATTGAAAATGATACTCTATATAATACAAAAATTGATCTCGGTAATCAAAACCTTGATGAACCGGTAGAATATACTTTCAGGTGGACGGTCAATAATGGCGTATGTTCTGAAACTTCTGATGAAATCAAAGTTTCCAGGAGGGATCTCCGGATTTATGAAGGCTTTTCACCAGACGGAAATTCAATAAATGAATTTTTTACCATAGAGGGACTTGATTACGCTGATACCTGGGATTTGAAAATATTTTCGAGATCCGGTAACCTGATCAGACAGATTGCCAAAGGTTTGGGCGAAACAGAACTGGAAGAAGACCAGTTATGGGATGGCACATATGATGGTGGCAGACCTGTTGAAAGTGGCATTTATTATTATATACTTGAAGTCACTAAAGGCGACCATTCTCCATACCAGTATAAGGGCTATATTGTGATTGCAAGGGAGAGAATATGAAAAAAACAGTATTGATTATATCAATTGTTTTATTCTGTTCGCTTGTTCAGGCTCAGAATAACTCCGTATTCCTGCCTTTCAATCAGTATATGTTCAATACTCTGATGTATAATCCTGCTTATGCAGGGGCAAAAGAATCACTGTCAGCCACTTTAATGTACAGGAAACAATGGATCGGCATGAAGGGAACGCCTGAGATGTTTGCACTTACAGGGCATACCCCGTTGCGCAATAATAAGATTGCTCTTGGTTTTCATATCGATAATATTTCAGCAGGAGCCGGTGCGGAACGCAGCAATAATGCTTTCCTTTATTACAGCTACAGGTTTCTTGTAGGATCCGGTAAATTAAGTCTCGGTCTCAGGGCAGGTGGAAGCCTGATTGCACGCAACCAGCTGGATGTTGAAAGAAAGGTCAGGGAGGATCCTGCCTTTGGCGATGAGTCATTCGCCCTGCCAAATTTTGGTGCCGGAGTTTATTATTATACCGACCGGTATTATGCCGGAGTTTCCGTGCCGTTTTTTTTATGTTCAAATGATACGCTCAGGAAAATTTCACATAACGTCAGGAGATACAACTTTACAGGAACAGCAGGGGTATTATTGACACTGACTGAGAATTTCAAATTCAAACCATCAACTTATATTCAGTATACTATTAACAATCCGGTTCTGTACTACCTGAGTGCAAGTTTTATTACTTTCAGGGATGCTATATGCCTGACAGGTTCGTACAAATCGACAGGAGAAATAATTGGTATTCTTGAATTTCAGATTAATAAACAATTAAGGCTGGGATATGCGTACGATTTTTCAATAGGCAACCTGAAAGGGTACATGAGCGGATCGCATGAAATCCTGCTGCGGTACGATCTTAGCTATGCCGTCAGGGCAACAAGTCCCGGTTATTTTTGGTAAAATCATTATGAAACCCAAATATTACTTAATATTATTATTCGCCTGGATTTCATCTTCTCTCCATTCCCAGGTCGCTTTCACTGTTGAAGAGGCCAAATTCTCTTCCCAGGCCTATGATGAATATGCACCGGTATTTTTCGGTGATGGGTTGATTTTTACTGCAAATAAAAGGATGGATATGCTCAAGAAGATCGATGGTGATCAGGGTAAACCTCCTTTTGATATCTTTTATGTCCGGAAAACAGGCGAGGATCAATGGTCAAGAGTGGAGTTATTGTCTGAAGACCTGAGGAGCATCACATATGATGGTCCGGTTACTGTTAATGCAACCGGAGATAAGATCTTTTTTAACCGCAACTATATTCCAGGCGACAGGAAAGCAAGAACCAACAAAGTAGGTATTTTTTCTGCGGATTTGATCGGGGGACAATGGACAAATATTGAACCGTTTGTTCATAATAACACGGCTTATAATTTGTTCCACCCTGCTCTGAGTCACGATGGAAAAATGCTTGTTTTTTCTTCTGACATGCCCGGAGGTTCAGGCGGATTTGATCTTTATGTATGTAATTTTGAAAACGGATGGTGGAACAATCCTGTTAATCTTGGCTCAAACATAAATACAAGTGGGCATGAAATATATCCAGTGTTCCATCCTAATGGGAGATTATATTTTTCAACTAACCGGCTTCCCGGCATCGGGGGGTATGATATTTACTATACTGAACTGGTTGACGGAGCCTGGGCGAAACCTGTGAATTTGGCAGAGCCTTTAAATTCCAGACGCAATGATGCAGGTTTTATTTCGAATGAGGATTTTACCCATGGTTTCCTCACTTCAAACAGGAACCGGAGGACAAACAGTATTTATGAATTTAAGCTTGATGTGCCAACTTTTGATAGCTGTAAGGAACAGGTCTTCAATGATTATTGTTTTACATTTTTTGAAGTAGGGACGGTTGATATAGATACCACAAGCTATATGTACGAGTGGAGGATTGGTGAGACTGCAAGGATACGAGCGAAAGAAGCTAATTACTGTTTTTCCGGTCCGGGTAATTA
>CAZEKO010000016.1:4655-21816 GCA_964512775.1 uncultured Bacteroides sp.
ATATATACAATCCGGCTGGGTGTTACAAATATTGCTGAAAAGCCTGAAGATTTAAAGAAATCATGTTCTTACAGGAATATCGTTGTGCTGCCGGACTGAGATAATATTTATCTGCCCTGATTATACCATTTTTATAAATTTGCACAGTATTTGCATTACCACTAATAGGATATTTAATAAATATATTAGATTAAACCGCAGAATACGTTTAAACATTGATTATTTTTGGATAATTCTTTTTTAATATGAGAATTTGGACTTTGATCGGATTTATTTTACTGGCAGGTTATACAAGGATCTCTTTAGCCCAGCAGGTTCCGGCTGGTGATGAAAATATACCATTTCTGATGACTTTTGGAAACAAAGCTGAACCCTCCTGGGGTGATGATGATTTCTGTCAGACATTCTTTTTCCTTATCCCGGAAAGTTATAATGATCCTCTTTATATAAAGATCTTTGATCCGGATATAACCGGTGAAAATGATGAAGTAAATGGGATTTTTGATACACAAACCACGTTTGAGATTTATGGAGGTGAAAAATGCTGGTCTGAACTTGATGCCCAGGAGACAGCGCCAACAGGCAATTATAAAAGCGGAGATCTCCTGGCGGCTAAAACTTTCGGCCAGGATGCCAGATATGATAATGAATGGTACACTTTTGGCCCTTTCAATCCTACTGAAGGAGAATGGGTAGAGAAATGGAGAGGAAGGGTATTTAAAATCATTATTGAAGGTATTGATGGAGATGATGGAAACCTTTACAGGATGTTTCTCAGTACAGAAGAAAACACAAATAAGGTGGTGGAAGGGGCAAATGCCTTTGCATATGAGTACTCTTTCAGAATGCACAATAATCCAGCCGAAGTTTCTCATATATATCCTTTTGTGGATGATCGGGCAATTTCTGTAAGGCAATCAAATTTTGACTGGGATAATGATGGATTAATAAGGATTGTATCTGTTGCAAGAAAAGGACAGCTTAGCACAATATCCGGTGATGATCTCTGGGGTGAAGATGAATTCCAGATCCTTGAAGGAGAACATAATACTTCACTTGATATGCAGTTGATCAAGAGCAAATCTCCGGCGGTAAGGAACAATAATGTGGTCATAAACGTCCGAAACCAGTATGGTGAATTATTACCGTTTTATGTCATTCCGCTTGGCGGAGTGCCTCAATATAAATACAATATCGGCGCCAGAAAGCAAGCATCTAAATAGCAGATCAATATAACTTAATATGAACCGTTATCCGGGTCTCATTTTCCTGTTCATAATTTTCTTTTTAGGGAATTCAAATGGTTTAACGGGACAGAAATATGAATTTCATCAGTACGGAATAGAAGAAGGAATCTGCTATTCCTTTGTCTATACAGTTAATCAGGATAAGAACGGATACCTGTGGCTGGGAACTGGTGAGGGCCTCTGCAAGTTTGACGGTTTCAGCTTTACCGGGGATATCACGAACGATTCACTACCTGCAGCATTTGTAAAAAAGACATTGCGCGATAAGGAAGGGAATTTATGGTTTGGGCATAATGACGGAAGTATCACAAAATATGATGGAGCCAGGTTCACTATTATTAATACGCATGGAAAGATCACCAGTACAATTAATGATATAGTTCAGGATTCCGTCGGCAATTTACTTTTTGCCACTCAAAATCAGGGGATAATCGTAGTTAAAAAGGACCTTCAGGCAAAACGCATTGTTGAACCTTTCAGGAGAAAATTACTGTCTTCTTTATGTTTTACCTCACAGGGCAAATTGCTTGTTGGAACATACGATGGGCTGCTTCTATATGAATTCGATGCGACAAATGATACAGCGTGGGAGGTTTCAAGATTCAGCCAGGTCCCTTCCACAACTATAAATTCAATTAAAAAGAGAAAGAACAGCGACACATACCTGATAGGTACACAGGACGAAGGGCTTTATTGCCTTAAGGTCGGAATAAACAGTGCTCCGGATGAAATATTTAAACCTGAACCGGTTTCATCCATCCAGAACACCTCAATTCTGGCTCTTATGGAAGATTCCAGAGGTCATATATGGTTAAGTACCAGGGGAGAAGGCATTTATAAAATTGATCTTTCAGATGATTCCAGGTCAATAACTCATTCTATTAACTTCAATGAAGATAACGGATTGGGTAGTGAGTTTGTCAGAGATGTTTTTGAAGATAATGAAGGCAATATTTGGATTGGGACCTATGGAAATGGTCTTGCTGCTTTATTTGATGAGGCCTTTGTTTTTATTAAATACCAGGAAGAGATAGGAGCGAATATATACTCTGTTCTGCCGGATGGTGAAGATTACTGGCTCGGTGGGCAAAACAGGATTATGAAGATATTTCCAGGAACGGACAAAAATCCGGAGATATTCGGATCATCCCACGGTATTCCATCTGACGGTATCAAAGCACTTTACAGAGATTCTAAAAATAATTTATGGATAGGAACGGCCAGCATTGGATTATTCAGGATGAATTTGAATACAAAATCTGCAAGTAAATATTATTCTGCCGAGAATTCTCTGGAAAATATGATCAATTCAATTACAGGATTGGAAAACCTTATCTGGGTTGGAACAAACAATGGTGTGATTGAAATTGATATTAATACCGGGAGTCAGCGTCATCTAAGCACAACCGACGGCCTGCCGCATAACAAAATCAACGATATTTATGTGGATTCCAAAGGGATTGCCTGGATTGCCACAAGAGCCAACGGTCTGTATTCCATTAATAGCACAGCTGAACATAAAATAGCAGGTAATTTTGTTCTGGAATTTATTTCAATAACCGAAGATAACAATGGTTATCTCTGGGCAGCAACAGACAATGATGGTGTTTTCAAATTTATTCCTGAAACTGATTCCCTTAATCACTTTTCAACTTATAATGGCCTTAAATCAGGATCATGTTACAGTATAACAAATGACGGAAATGGGAATATATGGGTTGGTCATCGTCTTGGCATGAGTAAAATCAATATTGAAACAAATAAAATCCTGACTTATGGCACTGAAGTTGGTATCAGCGGAGACTGTCAGCCGAATGCAGCTTCTGTTACTAAAGGAGGAGTAATATTATTCGGATCCAGCGACGGGCTGATCACATTCAATACAAAGGAAGAGCGAAAAAACCTGACACCTCCTTTTCTTAATATATCATCGGTGCTTATAAATGATAAAGAGTATGATTTTTCCAAACCTATTGTATTGCCTTACGGCTTTTATAAACTCAGGGTTGATTTTATTGGATTGAACTTCAGATCGCCAGAACGTGTCACTTATCAGTTTAAGCTTGACGGATATGATGAATGGTCAGAGCCTACCGGTATACCTTTTGTACAGTACAGCCGCATAGAGGATGGTGACTATACTTTTATGCTTAAAGCATGTAACAGCGAAGGTGTCTGCAGTGAAACACCGGTTCAGTTTACCCTGAAGGTTAAGCTTCCAATATGGAAAACCTGGTGGTTCATAGCATTATCGGTACTTATAGTTATATTTTCAGTATATGTTATTATTAAGTTCAGGGAAAGAAAACAAAAACAATTCCAGGAAATCCTTCAGAAGAAGCTGGATGAAAGAACCAGAGAAGTGGTAATGCAGAAGGAAGAAATCGAAATTAAGAATAAGGATATTACTGACAGTATAAATTATGCACAACGCATACAGGCCAGTATTCTTCCCCCGATCAGTAAACTTCAGGAAACCTTCTCAGGATCATTTGTTTTCTACCAACCAAGGGACATTGTAAGTGGGGATTTTTACTGGTATGAGAAATTTGAAAATAACAGGTTTATAATTGTCTGTGCAGATTCCACCGGGCATGGTGTTCCCGGTGCATTCATGTCAATGATTGGAACCACATTGATCAAGGATATTTGTGGAAGGTCGGATGTTGACTCACCTGCAAGTCTTTTAAGTACTCTCGACAAGGAAATCATGTCTGCACTGAACCAGAATCTGGAAGCAGAAAGATCGAATGATGGGATGGACATTATTGTTGCAGAAATTGATCTGAAGAAACATACACTCCGCGTTGCATCGGCAATGAGGCCTATGATAATATATAAGGAGAGTGAGCAGATTTATATAAGAGGAAGCCGTAGTTCTGTAGGCGGTCAATATGAAGTTGATGAAAAAGAATTTGATAGCCAGGATTTTAATCTGTCAAAAGGAGATAAAATTTATATGTTTTCAGATGGCTATCCCGATCAGTTTGGCGGTCCACTTGGCAGGAAGTTCAAGATGGTGAGGTTGAAAAACATGTTGCGGGATATACATGATAAACCTATGGATGAGCAATATAACTATATCAAGAATAACTTTGAGCTCTGGAAGGAGGATATGGAACAGGTCGATGATGTACTTTTTATGGGGATTGAGCTATGATTCTAAATACTGCACTATTCTTTCCATTCTGTAAAACTGATGTCAGTCGTTGACACGGTATTACTCTTATTTCTTGCCCTGTCGTACATAAAAAAATCATACCGTATTGTATCATATTCAATAGTAGGGTATTCGAAATCTATCTTTATATTGCCCTGCAGAGTTTTATTCTGTCCCTCACGCGGTTCCACATAGGGTATACGGTAAAAAAGGGGTGTACCGAGTTCATCTTCTCCAACCTCAATATATTCTCTGTCAATCTTCTTGAACATCGTAAGGAACAGATTGTATTTTGATGAATCTTCAGATGCAACAGAGTCGGTTTGCGGTAAGCCTATATCGCCATCACCATCCTCAAATAAAAAAACCAGCTCGCCCAGGAGTATATTATTTCCAAGATCATCTGTTTTTTCTGAAAGTATAAAACTCTCAAATTCTATCCTTGGAGTATCGGGTAAAGTCTGGATTTCCGGACATCCTGTCAGTAATATGCACAGTAATGAAACAATGATTAAATATGTACTGGTTTTCATATCTGATTACCACATTCAGGGAATACAAATTTAAAACGAAAATCCGGGAATAAAAGTACATGAATTATTTTTTCCTGAAGAAGATCTGAATAGGAACTCCGGTAAAGGTAAAATGCTCACGCATCCTGTTTTCAAGATATCTTTTATATGGTTCCTTGATATATTGGGGCAAATTTGCGAAGAATGCAAATGAAGGTGCATGGGTTGGCAGCTGAGTCACAAATTTAATTTTAATATGCTTCCCTTTAACGGCGGGGGGTGGACTCTCTTCAATGGCATCGAGCATAATCTTGTTGAGCTTATTGGTGGGAATTTTCCTTAAACGGTTGTTGTAAACTATAACAGCTTCTTCCAGAACCCTGAAGATTCTTTGTTTATTGATGGCGGAAACAAATATGAGTGGATAATCCTGGAAAGGAGCTGTCTTTGCTTTAATTTCCTTTGTAAATTCCTCTGTAGTCCGGGTATTCTTTTCAATAAGATCCCACTTATTTACCAGTACCACAACTCCTTTTCTGTTACGGAGTATCAGCCTGAAAATATTGATATCCTGTGCTTCAATGCCTAGTGTCGCATCAATCATTAGCATGCAGACATCGGAAGATTCAATAGACCTGATTGCCCTTAGGACCGAATAGAATTCGAGATTTTCATGCACCTTATCTTTTTTCCTCAGGCCGGCAGTATCAATCAGATAAAAATCATGATTAAACTTGGTATATCTGGTGAGAATTGAATCCCTTGTAGTTCCCGGAACTGGTGTGACAACCGTTCGTTCAGTACCTGTAAGAGTATTCAACAGGGTTGATTTCCCTACATTAGGCCGTCCTACAATAGCAAATCGTGGGATATCGGGTTCTTCCAGGTTGTCATCCTTTGTAAATGCTTTAACCACATCATCCAGGAGATCTCCGGTACCACTTCCGGTCATGGATGAAACCGGATAAATACGGCCAAGTCCGAGTTTATGGAATTCATGGATATCATAATAACGATCGGTGTTATCTACTTTATTCACAACCGGGAATACCGGCTTTTTAATTTTCCGGAGAAGCTCTGCCACTGCTTCATCCATTATGGTAATCCCGTTTTCAACATCAACCATAAAAATGATAATATCCGCCTCTTCAATTGCCGCCAATACCTGTTTCCTGATCTCTGTTTCAAATACATCACCTGATTTAATAACATAACCGCCCGTATCAACGACAGAAAACTCACGGCCGTTCCAATCAGATTTCCCGTAATTCCGGTCTCTTGTCACACCGCTTATTTCGTCCACAATGGCTTCCCGGGTCTCGGTGAGCCTGTTGAACAGAGTGGATTTACCGACGTTAGGTCTGCCTACTATTGCAACTATGTTTCCCATAGAGTAAATGTCATCAAATATAGCCAAATTGCTTTAGCATCCGGGGATTGTTCCTCCAGTCTTTTTTAACCTTTACCTGGATTTCAAGGAAAACTTTCTTTCCGAAAAAATCCTCCAGTTCCTTCCTTGCCATTGTCCCTGTTTTTTTTAACGCCAGTCCCTGCCGGCCGATTATTATCCCTTTCTGGGAATCCCTCATGACATAAATATTTACTGACGTGCTGATAAGTCCTTCTGATTCCTTAAATGAAATTACCTCAACCTCAACGGAATATGGGACTTCTTTCCGGTAATTCATCAGGATCTTTTCCCGAATGATCTCGCTTACAAAGAATCGTTCACTTTTATCCGTTAATTCGTCTTTAGGGTAATAAGGGGGAGATTCAGGGAGCAGGGTGATTATCCTTTCAAATATTTTTTCAAGATTAAATTTTTTGAGGGCCGACACAGGTATAATTTCAGCATCTGGCAGAATATCTGACCAGGCAGTGATCCGCTGGTCGACAGATCCCTGGTTGCCAAGGTCTATTTTATTGATTAACAGAAGCACAGGTATTTTAGTTTTTCCAAGCCTTTTGATTATATCCTGGGAAGGGTCGACAGATTCATATATATCAGTAACAAAAAGGATGATATCTGCATCTGAAAGAGCTGAATATGCCGATTTAACCATGACTTCCTGCATTTTGTATACAGGACGCAGTATTCCGGGAGTATCAGAATAAATAATCTGGAAATCCTCACCGTTCACAATACCCATAATCCTGTGCCGGGTAGTCTGAACTTTAGAGGTTATAATAGATAATTTTATGCCGGTGAGAGCATTCATGAGGGTTGATTTCCCGACATTCGGATTTCCCAGAATATTTACAAAACCTGATTTATGAGACATTGTGTTATTCGTAGGCATTCATTTTCAGCATATTTATCTCTTTTTCTGTCAGGAACCTCCATTGTCCCCTGTTAAGACCTTTTTTAGTCAGGCCGGCAAAATATACCCTGTCGAGTTTGACGATTTTATAACCAAGAGCTTCAAATATTCTTCTGACGATTCTGTTTTTCCCGCTATGAAGCTCAATACCTACCTGGGATTTATCAGCATTATCGGCATAGTTCACCTGGTCGGGTCTGATATATCCATCATCCAGTACCAAACCTTTCGTTAGTTTAACCATGGCTTCATGGGTGAATTTTTTATCAAGAAAGACATGATAAACCTTTTTCTTATTATAGGAAGGATGAGTGAGTTTTTGGGTGAGTTCACCGTCATTGGTTAACAACAGGACGCCCGTTGTATTGCGATCCAGCCGGCCAACAGGATATACCCTTTCTGCGAATTTCCTGCCCAGAATATCCATAACTGTAAACTTTGCAGCCGGATCATCTACTGTGGTGACACAGTCTTTAGGTTTGTTCATTAATATATAGACCTTTTTTTCATCCCTGATAATTTTTTTATTAAAACTGACCTTATCGCCTGGTAAAACTTTTGTTCCAAGTTTGTCAATTATTTTACCATTAATTGAAACAAGTCCGGCGAGAATATACTGGTCGGCTTGTCTTCTTGAACATATACCGGCATTGGCTATATATTTGTTTAATCTTATTTCCGGAGTACGCCCTGGATATTTTGATTTTTTATTCTCTGTCATAAAGTTGATTTCAGATCAGCAATAATTCAGTGCAAAAATAGGTTATTTCAGTATTAATTTTTTCATTATTCATTTAAACCTTGAGGCTAAAGAATCATCTAAAAAAAGTTATGATATATAAACTATTTAAGATTTATAGATTGCATTGGGTGATTTGGGAATACCTGAAATATATTAATTTTGTTCAATTTAATTTTTTGAAAGGCCTGTAAATGACACTGATTAAATCAATTTCAGGGATAAGGGGTACTATAGGAGGTATTCCGGGTGATAATCTTACACCCATTGATCTGGTAAAATTTGCATCAGCTTATGGAACCTGGCTGAAGAGAAAAAGGGGATTGGGAAAACTTAGAATAGTATTGGGAAGGGATGCCAGGATTTCCGGCGAGATGGCAGACCAGATTGTGACTGCTTCCATACGGGGCCTTGGCATAGACGTCATCCAGACAGGACTTGTATCTACACCTACAGTTGAGATGGCTGTGAGGGAAAATTCTGCAGATGGCGGAATAATTCTCACTGCCAGTCATAATCCGGCAAACTGGAATGCACTCAAATTATTGAATGAGAAGGGTGAATTTGTGTCTGCAAGAGATGGTGTAGAAATTATGCAAATATCAGATAATGAGAGCATTGAATTCTCAGATGTATATAGCCTGGGAGGGATTAATTTTGATAATGAAGCCGGCAGCAGGCATATTAAAGATATTTTGGATCTTGATCTTGTTGATACAGGATCAATAGCCGGGGCTGACTTTACAATTGTTATTGACGGTATAAACTCTGTGGGAGGGATTATTGTTCCTGAATTATTGAAACGACTTGGGATTAAGAGGATTATTAAACTGAACTGTAATCCTGACGGAAATTTCAGTCACAATCCTGAACCGCTGCCGGAAAATCTTGCAGAGCTCTCGGATCTGGTAGTGAAAGAAAAAGCGGATCTGGGATTTGCGGTAGATCCCGATGTCGACAGGCTTGTTGTTATCAATGAAGACGGCAGTATGTTTGGTGAAGAATATACGCTTGTCGCGGTTGCCGATTACATACTAAAGCATCGGCCAGGTAACACCGTCTCTAATTTGTCATCTACACGGGCTCTGAAAGATATTACGGAAAAATATGGAATGAAATATTTCACGGCTGCAGTCGGGGAGGTGAATGTTGTTGAAAAAATGAAGAGTGTTAATGCAGTTATTGGCGGGGAGGGGAATGGTGGAGTGATATATCCTGATCTGCATTATGGCAGGGATGCTTTGGTGGGTATTGCCCTGTTTCTATCTCACCTTTCAGTGACAGGGAATAAATGCTCCGAATTGAGGAAATCTTTTCCGGAATACTTTATCTATAAACTAAAAACTCCCATCAGCAGCGAAGTTGCACTCAAAGAAACCATAAACAAAATCAGGAAACAGTACGGGGCGTTCAGTATAAATGAAGAAGACGGATTAAAGATTGATTTTCCCGACGGATGGGTCCACTTAAGGAAATCCAATACCGAAGCTGTTGTGAGGGTGATATCTGAAAGTACAACAAAAGAAAAGGCTGTTCAGCTTGCATCAGGAATTTTACAGTACTTACAGGGATGAAGTTCAATAAAAAGATCTCTTTGTGATCTGAAAATAATTTAAATTATGATATGAAACGCAAACTTTTAATTCCAACACTAATTATTGCAGGAGTAGTTATCCTGATAATTGTTTATTCAATCTTTTCCAAGGATGACACTGCCCGGCTGCTTGAAGTTCCGGTAGAGTATGGAACTTTCGAGGTGGCAGTGTCAGTAACAGGGGAACTTCAGGCTAAAAATTCCACAGAGATCAGGGCCCCGATGGAGCTCAGGAACAGGGAATTCCGGTTCAGGAGCATTAAGATACAGGATCTGATCCCGGAAGGGACAATTGTAGATTCGGGAGATTGGGTAGCCACCCTTGACCGTTCTGAAGCAGACAATAATTTAAAAGATGTAATGGATGAGCTTGAAACAATTGAATCTCAGTACACAAAAACCAAACTTGACACTACCATGGCTTTAAGGAATCTCAGGGATGAGCTGATTAATCTGAAGTTCAACACGGAGGAAGCGGAGATTAACCTGGAGCAATCTCAGTTCGAACCTCCCGCTACCATCCGGCAGGCAAAGATTAATCTTGATAAGGCACAACGGGCATACTTGCAGGCGCAGCAGAACTACGTTCTCAAAGTACAGCAGGCAAAAGCTGATATGACAGAGATCACTATTGAGCTGGCAAAACAAACCAGGAGAAGAAGTGAAATGGAAAAAGTAATAAATAGATTTGTAATCACCGCTCCGGCATCAGGTATGGTGGTATATAAAAGGGAATGGAATGGCGCGAAACGGACAGTCGGGACTGAGATAAATACCTGGGATCTGGCAGTAGCAACTCTGCCCGATCTGTCAAGTATGATCTCAAGAACCTACGTTAATGAAATTGATATCAGCCGGATCAAAAGAGGGCAGCAGGTCAGGATCGGTGTGGATGCTTTCCCGGATAAAAAATTTACCGGTGTTGTGGCTGAGGTAGCGAATATCGGAGAACAATTGCCGAATACCGATTCAAAAGTATTTGAAGTAGTGATTAAGGTTAACGAAGTTGATCCTATTATAAAACCTTCAATGACTACGAGCAATTCCATTATCATCAAAACGTTTAATGATGTGCTGTTCATTCCTCTTGAGACTGTACATACCAATGACAGTCTGACATTTGTATATAAGAAAAATAATGTAAAGCAGGTGGTTGTCCTGGATGAATCCAATGAAAATGAGATTATTGTTGAAGCTGGCCTGAAAGAAGGAGAAAAGATTCTTTTATCAGTACCTGAAGAACCTGAAAAGTTCAGGTTTGAAGGACTGGAACTGGCTGATCGTATCAGGCAGAAAGAAGATGAAAAACGTAAGCTTGAAGAAGAACAGCAAGCAATATTTGAGGAGCAGTTTAATCCAAGACGATCAATGGATATGCCAGCTGGTATGACGTGGGATACAAGCCGGGCCGGAAATTGGCCAATGCGGCCTGAAGGAGTGCGAGATACCAGCCGTTTTGGAACCAGACGTATGAACAGACAACCCGGAGAGAGAAGGGATACCAGCAGCCGTTCCGGAACAAATCCGACAGAATGATTGAAAGATATCTTCATGATGTTATTATTGCCATGGAATCCATCATGGCAAATAAACTGAAGTCTATACTTACCGGTCTGGGGATCATATTTGGTGTGGCAGCTGTAATAAGTATGCTGGCAATAGGAAATGGTGCCCGCAAGGAGATCCTTGACCAGATAAAAATGGTAGGGGTTAACAATATAGTTATAACTCCAATAGTAACACCCGCAGATGAAAATGAAGAATCAAGCAGTACCGGGAGTGAAGATAAAGAGAAAGCGAAATTTTCACCAGGATTAACCCTTGCAGATGCTGAAGCAATAATGGAGATCCTGCCTACAGTAAAAAAAATGAGTCCGGAAGTCGCTCTGAATTCCCATGTCATGCAATCAGGGAAAAGGGAGACAGCAAAACTGATTGGAGTTGCAAATGAGTATTTTGATATCTATAACCTGGCTCTTCAAAATGGAACATTTTTCAGTGATTACCAGGAGTTGAACGGGATCCCTATATGTGTGATCGGTGCTAATATTGACAGTAAATTTTTCCCAAAGGAAAACGCTGTAGGCAAGTACATTAAATTTGACAAGATCTGGCTCAGGGTGATAGGAATCCTGCAAAAAAATGAAATCAACCTGACTGCTTTTGAACAAACAGGGGTAAACGTCTTCAATGATAATATTTACATTCCTGCCAAAACCATGCTGATGCGTTTTCAGAACCGGGCACTGGTAAGTTCCAGGATCCAGCAAACGGGGTCAGCATCAGGAGCAATGGGATTTGAACATCATTTCATGATGAGTATTACTCCCAGCCAGAATATGGGCAGTAATTATCACCAGCTTGATAAAATTATTATCCAGGTAAATGAAACGGAAGAACTCAACTCTTCCACTGAAATAATCAGCCGTATGTTATACCGCAGGCATCAGGAGGTAAAGGATTATGAAATTACGGTTCCTGAGTTGCTCCTGAAACAGGAACAGCGAACAAAAGATATTTTCAATATTGTCCTCGGTGCAATAGCCAGCATCTCCCTCGTGGTTGGCGGTATTGGAATAATGAACATTATGTTCGCATCCGTAATGGAAAGAATTAAAGAAATTGGTACCAGGATGGCTATTGGCGCAAAAAAAAGAGATATTATTGTACAGTTCCTCTCAGAAGCTGTGCTGATCAGTGTAACAGGAGGACTGATCGGTGTAATTCTTGGAATTGTCATATCAAAACTAATAACAGAACTGGCTGGAATATTAACAATTATATCACCGTTTTCAGTCATTATTGCTTTTTTTGTATCAGCCTCAATTGGTATTATTTTCGGTTACGCGCCTGCTAAAAGAGCTTCAGAAAAAGACCCGATCGAATCCTTGCGGTATGAATAATTTAAATCAAATGAAAAGATTTCCGTATACCTTAATTTTATTAATAACACTAGTAATCATTCCCTCTGGCTTGTTTTCTCAGCAAACCAACCTTAGACTTACACTTGATGATGTAATTCGTCTGGCTAAAGAACAATCCCCATCGGCGATTATGGCGAGACACAGGTTCAGGGGAAGTTACTGGGAATACCGGACTCATGTTGCAAAATTCCGTCCCAGCCTGACACTTACTTCAGTATTACCGGAACTTTCAAGGTCAATTGATAAAATAACATTAGAGGAGGGTGATAAATTTGTTCCAAGAAGCTTAATGAGTTCATCTGTAGATGTTTCACTTGTGCAAAATATTGCCCTTACCGGAGGAAGTATTTTCATGAGCTCCGGACTCGAACGCATTGACAATTTTAATGCGGATTCAATTAATCGTCAGGCACCTATCTCTTACCTTTCCACACCGGTGAGTATTGGTTTCCGGCAGCCTATTAAAGCCTATAACAGCTTCAGGTGGGAGAAAAAGATCGAGCCTCTGAAATATGAAGAAGCAAGGAAAGATTATATTGATGCAATGGAGAATGTCAGTTTACGGGCTGTTAATTACTTTTTCAATCTTATTATTGCACAGGTCAATCTTAAAATAGGACAGATCAATTATGCCAGCAATGATACCCTGTTTAAGATTGCACAGGGTCGTTATAATATTGGCACTATTGCTGAAAATGAACTGCTTCAGATGGAACTTGCATTATTAAATGCAGGGACAGCGTTGAATGAAGCCGGGATTCAGCTTGAGATCAACAAGTTTCAGTTAAGGTCATTTCTTGGATTCAATGAGACTGTAAATATTGAATTACTGATCCCCTCTAAAATTCCCGATTTTGAAGTTGATGTTAAGAAAGCTCTTGAAGAGGCAAAGAAGAATTCCCCTGAGATTATTTCTCTTCAGCGGCAATTGCTTGAAGCTGATCAGAGCGTTGCCCAGGCAAAGGCTGAAAAAGGTCTCACGGCTGATCTTTTTGCTACATACGGATTAACCCAGGATGATTTTACGATTCCTGATGCATACAAGAATTTGCAGGATCAGCAAAGAGTACAAATTGGGCTTGAAATTCCCATTGTCGACTGGGGAATGGGAAGAGGGCGTTACAGAATGGCTCAATCCAACCAGGAGGTAGTAAGAACCACTGTTCAGCAGTCAGAGACTGATTTTGAGCAGCAGGTTATGCTCCAGGTTTTACAGTTTAATTTACAGGACGACCAGGTGAGGATAGCAGCAAAAGCAGATACTATTGCCCAGAACCGTTATAATGTGACCAAGCAAAGATTTTTGATAGGCAAGATAGATGTAACGGATTTAAATATTGCCCTCACTGAAAAGGATGCGGCGACAAGGAGTTATCTGTCCAGGCTTAATAATTACTGGACATATTTCTATACGATAAGGAGGCTTACATTATATGATTTTGAAAAAAATATACCTTTAGCTGAAGATTTTGACAGACTTGTCGAACAGTAGTCTTTATTCAATGCATCTTTCCCAATTTTCCCCTGAAAATCGGGCTATAATTATCAAAATTGTATATATTTGCCCGTCCATTAAAAGACCTGTATATTTTAGTGTAGAATTCTATAAATCAGTATCAAATGCAGAATAAGGGTGCCATCAGAATACTTGCCATTGCACTGGCAATAGTATGTGTTTACCAGCTTTCCTTTACATTCATCACCCGTAAGGTGGAGCGGGATGCAGACCGGTTATCCGGAGGCGACGTGATTGCCAGGCAGGAATACATTGATTCCATATCAAGTGAAGTTGTTTACAATATCCTTGTCAGGAAGTATACCTATAAAGAGTGCAAAGAAAGAGAGATGAATCTTGGCCTTGACCTCAAGGGAGGTATGGATGTTACTCTTGAGATCTCGATGGTTGATATGCTCCGGTCACTATCAAATTTTAGTACTGATAGTACCTTTAACAATGCAATTATTCTGGCCAGGGAGTATCAGAAGAATAGCCAGGAGGACTTTATTACCCTGTTTGGCAGAGCATTTGAAGATATTGATCCGAACGGCAGACTTGCTGCGATTTTCGCAACCAGGGAACTGAGAGGAACAATTGATTACAATTCGTCCAACGAGGAAGTATTACGAGTAATACGTTCTGAGACGGAAGGAGCGATGGATAATGCATTTAATGTCCTTCGTAATCGTATCGACCGTTTTGGGGTAGTACAACCAAATATACAGAGACTGGAAACACAGGGCAGGATCCTTGTCCAGCTGCCCGGTGTGAAAGAACCGGAACGTGTCAGAAAATTATTGCAGGGAACTGCAAGCCTTGAATTTTGGGAGACTTATGATAATTCGGAAATTTTTCCATTACTCCAGAACGCCAATGACAGGATCAGGGAGATTCTGGCAGCCGAAGAGAACCTGAAATCTACCGAAGAGAATGCTGGAATAAATGCTGAGCAGACAGTACAGAACGACAATGCTGTACCGGACTTACTTGGGGAAATTACTAAAGGAGAAACCGGAGGACCAGATACAACAGGAGAGGAAATAAGCCTTCTTGACCAGCTTCAGGCGGACAGCCTGGCTGGTGATACAACTGCGCAAACTCTTGAAGGATTTGTAAAAGAAAATCCTTTACTGGGTATCCTTCAACCGAATGTTACACGCAATGGACAGTTCGTTCCTGGTGCTGGAGTCGGATTCGCACACGTTAAGGATACCGGTAAAGTTATGCAATACCTTAACCTTCCACAGGTCCGTGCATTGCTTCCGCGTGATGTCAAGTTCGACTGGGATATGAAGCCTTTCGATGAAGCTGAAAGTTATTATGTACTTTATGCCCTCAAAGTAACGGGACGTGACGGACGTCCACCACTTACCGGTGAAGTTGTAACTAATTCTTCTGTGGATTTTGATCAGAACAGGAGTACTGCTACTGTGGTAATGGGGATGAACGCTGAAGGATCCCAGATCTGGCAGAGGCTTACCCGGGAAAATGTCGGAAAGGCGATAGCAGTCGTTTTAGATAATTTTGTTGCATCCGCTCCAACCGTTAATGAGGAAATACCAAACGGAAGATCAACGATTTCGGGGAATTTTACATATAATGAAGCCGAAGACCTTGCCAATGTGCTTAAATCAGGTAAGCTTCCTGCTCCGGCCAGCATAGTACAGGAGGCAATAGTAGGCCCCACACTTGGAAAAGAAGCTATCCGGGGTGGTCTCAATTCTTTTATGATATCCTTCCTCGTCGTAATGTTATATATGGTTTTTTACTACAGCCGGAGTGCTGGTTTAGTCGCGAACGTTGGATTGATATCCAATATGTTTTTTCTTATGGGGGTGCTTGCATCCCTGGGTGCCGTTCTGACACTTCCCGGGATTGCAGGTATAGTACTGACAATTGGTATGTCGGTGGATGCTAACGTGCTGATATATGAAAGGATAAGGGAGGAACTCACAGCAGGTAAAGGAATCAAACTGGCTATTGCAGATGGTTATAAAAATGCTCTTTCAGCCATTATTGACTCTAACGTAACTACAATAATTGTCGGGATCATCCTGCTTCTTACTGGCTCGGGCCCCATTAAAGGTTTCGCAACAACCCTGGTAATCGGAATTTGTACATCACTTTTCTCCGCCATCTTAATTACCCGATTAATCTATGAACGATTACTGACACGGAACAGGGTGCTGTCATTTGCTACCCGTTATACAGCAAATGCATTTAAGAATACCCACTTCAAATTCATGGAAAACCGCAAAATTTTCTATATCATCTCTTCTGTGATAATGCTGATTTTTATAATCTCATTAGCTACAAGAGGACTCAACATTGGGATGGATTTTAAAGGAGGCCGCACATTTGTGGTAAGATTTGACCAACCGGTAAATACAGTAGAAATAACAAACAACCTGGAGAATGTTTTTGGAGGAACTCCGCAGGTAATAACTTTTGGTGCAGGAAACCAGGTCAGGATAACCACAACATACAAGATCGATGATGATAATGCTGCAGCGGACGAGGAGACTGAACAATTGCTTTATCAGGGACTAAAACCTTACCTCGGGGAAAATGTGGATTTTAGTACTTTCATATCCCAAAATCGTCTGAGTTCGCAGAAAGTAGGGCCGACGGTTGCAGACGATATCAAAATACAATCCGTATGGGCTGTATTCTTTGCTTTGATTGGAATATTCATTTACATCTTTATCAGGTTCCGAAACTGGCAATTCGGACTTGGCGGGATTGTCGCACTTGTGCATGACGCTATGATGACAATAGGTCTTTTCTCAATGCTTTATGGGATTATGCCTTTCTCCATGGAAATTGACCAGTCATTTATTGCAGCCATTCTTACTATTTTAGGTTTTTCCATAAATGATACCGTGGTAATTTTTGACAGGGTCAGGGAATATGTCGGCCTTTACCGCAAGCGTGATAAAGCTGAAATAATCAATTTGGCGGTGAACGCTACAATTAGCCGTACTATAAACACTTCCCTTACCGTCTTATTTGTTCTGATTGTGATATTTATTTTTGGAGGTGAGTCGATCAGAGGATTTACTTTTGCTCTGATTATTGGTGTCACAACAGGAACATATTCCACTGTATTTATTGCAACTTCGTTTGTGTATGATACCACAAAGCGTGGGACTGATTGGATGTTAGG
>CAZEKO010000017.1:0-6927 GCA_964512775.1 uncultured Bacteroides sp.
GGTTTAATTGGCGGGCAAAATTAACATAATTTTAACATAAAGCAGGGAGCAGGGAGCAGGGAGCAGGGGGCAGGGAAAGACATGAGATAGGAGCCCTGGTGAGACGTGAACTGTATTACTAAAATAAGAAATGTTCACTATGTATAAGGTGAATAGTGTCAGGTAACGAAAATGCGAGGATGTAATGGAGTGATTAAAGGAAATAGTACAAAATAAGCTTTAGTTGAATAGTAGTTGATTTGATATTAATTTAGTAATTTAGTAAGATTATAAACGGAAATTCGCTAAGAAGGTTTAGACTTCCTTATTCATCTTGAAAAATAACATAAATCAAGATGTTAAATAAAAAAACATAATAAAATGAAACCCTATTATCATCTTCCACCTTTGTATTTCCATAACCTGATAGTTTTAATTATATTTTTTTGTTTTATTTCAATTTCAGAAGTTGCTCTATCTCAGGAATATGAATCAGATCAAGCTATTGTAATCAGAGGGACTGTAACAGACGAAAGTGGAGAAACTCTTATCGGAGTATCAATTATTATTAAAGGGACCACAATAGGTACGATCACCGGTATTAATGGAAATTATGAGATTAAAGTAGCTGATTTAAATGATATTTTGGATTTTTCATATATTGGGTATAGAACAGTAACTGAACCAATAAACGGGCGGACAGAAATTAATGTTACCATGCATGTAAGTGCCATAGCTCTGGATGAAGTAGTAGCTATTGGGTATGGTACAAAAAAGCAAGGAGACATAATAGGATCGGTTTCAGTTGTTAATTCTGACGAGATATCCAGCTTACCTATACCTACTATTGACCAGGCTCTTCAAGGAAAAGCAACAGGAGTAAAAGTTACTCAATTTTCAGGTGCTCCAGGTGAAGGAGTAGTAGTACGTATTAGAGGAATTGGAACAATCAATGATAATGATCCTTTGTATGTCGTTGACGGCATACCAACCAAAGATGCTTTCAATACCCTGTCCCCGGTTGATATCGAGACAATCTCTATTTTAAAAGATGCTTCAGCTGCTTCAATATATGGTGCGAGAGCTGCAAACGGAGTAATCTTAATTACTACAAAAAAAGGAGGAAAGGGTGCTCCAAGGGTTAACTACGCCACATACTTCGGTGTGCAAAGTGCCTATAATTTAACTGAAATGACAAACAGGGATCAGTATGTTGAACTGTATAATGAAGCGGCTGTGGCTGATGGCCGGATAACAATTGATCAGGAAATGATAGACACTTTACCCGATACAGATTGGTGGGAGGAAATATTCAGGCCGGCTTTAATAACAAACCATCATTTGACTGTTAGCGGAGGAAGCGAAAATACCAGTTATCTAATATCAGGAAATTATTTTAAACAGGATGGGATCATACTTAATTCAGGATATGACCGATATTCAGTAAAAACAAGTATTAATACTGCTCTTTCGAGCAAATTATCCATCGGGACTAATATTAATCTTTCCAGATCTTCTACTTCACTTGTTGGAAATTCAGGAGATGGATATATGGGAAACGGGGGAAGTGTTGTTCGTTATGCATTTTTCAGAACCCCAATCTTTCCGGTATACGATAATAATAATGAATATCTGGACATTTATCCTCTCTATGGGCATATTTTCGGAGATGGCTATAACCCGGTCGGGCTTGCTGAAAAGTTTGACTGGACAAGAACAGGAAACCGTGTTTTCGGAAATGCTTTTATAAATTGGCAGATAATTGATGCGCTTACATTTAATTCTGATTTTGGAATCGATCATAATGTCATAGCTGATAAAAGATTTAATGAAAACTGGGGGTATCTGGGTAGGATTAATAATCCTAATTCGATGACAGAATCGACAACATTTATTGACATCCAAACCTGGAAAAATACCCTGACCTACGATAATACTTTTAGTGGAATACATAATTTGAATATCTTGTTGGGTTTTGAAACAATCGGAAGCAAGTCGAACGGACATTCAAGTGAGGCCCAGGACTTTCCTGATCAAATTCCTAATCTGAGATATTTGAGCAACGGAACCAAGAATGAACGTGTCGATGGCTGGCAGGAAAATTGGGCATTATTCTCCTTATTTGGACGGGTAGCCTATAAGTATAAAGATAAATATTTTGCCGAAGTTGTATTGCGCCGGGATGGCTCTTCCCGTTTCGGAAGCAATAATCCGTATGGAGTTTTTCCTGCGGCAGCCCTGGGATGGCGGATTGATAATGAATCCTTTCTTGCAAATAGCAGGATAATTTCTCATTTAAAATTGCGTTTTAGTGCCGGTCAGCTCGGAAATCAGGAAATTGGTAATTACAGTTTTGCATCATTGATGACTAGCGGTGCCTATTATCCATATGGAACGACCATTGGATCAGGGTATTTTTTGCAAAAAAATGGGAACGAAAATCTTAAATGGGAAAGTCAAACTCAATACGATGCTGGAATTGATCTGGGATTACTCGATAACAAAATATTCATTTACCTTGATTATTATAATAAACTCACCAATAACATGCTCGTGCAGGCGCCTCTCCCGCCAAGCAGCGGAAGTGCAGAAGCTTCCTTTTTTAATGCAGGAAAAGTACAAAATACGGGTATTGAGTTAGAAATCAACTACAAAAATCAGATTAACAAACTAAAATACAATATAGGACTGCTATTCTCCCATTATTCGAATAAAGTTTTGGAATTATATGGTGGCAATCCTATCCCGGCCGGCAGAATTGATAACGGAGTTTATGCTACTCTTACAGAGGAAGGATACCCAATCGGGTCATTCTTTTTATATGAAATGGAAGGTATCTTCCAGGACACAGCAGAAATTTCCAATCATGCTTTTCAAGGCAACAATATTCTACCCGGTGATGTGAAATTTAAAGACATTAGTGGCCCTGAAGGAATCCCGGACGGAATAATTGATTCATATGACAGGCATCATGTTGGCAGCCCGTTTCCGGATTTTACTTATGGGTTCAATGCAGGATTCAACTATAAGAACTGGGATTTTTCATTATTTATTGAAGGAATATATGGGAACGAAATTTATTGGCAAGCAGCCCATGATATTGAGGGATTTTACAGGGCATTTAATCTTACAACCAGGGTTTATGATGAAAGATGGACAGGACCAGGAACAAGCGATACTCAACCCCGTGTCTCCTGGTCAGGCGCTACAAATAACAAAAAACCTTCCACCCGGTTTCTTTTTGACGGATCCTATCTGCGACTTAAAAATATTAATATCGGGTATACTTTTAATAAAAATATTACTGAAAAAATCAGTGCTAATACAATAAAAGTATATATAAGTGTACAAAACTTATACACGTTCACGAAATATCCCGGACTGGATCCTGAAATGCAAACCAGTGATAATGCTAAAAATGAAGGAGACCTGGCCGTTGGGATCGATTGGGGGACTTATCCCTCTGCCAGGGTATTTAATATCGGACTCAATATTGGCTTTTAAGTAAACCGCATCAAAATGAAACATTATTTAGTATTTGTTACAGGTATTTTATTGATTTTCACATGTTGTGAAGACTTCCTGGATGAACAACCACAGGGAACCTATCCTGTTTCTGCTTTTTTTCAAACCGAAGAGCATGCACAGCTGGCCATAACTGCATGTTATGAGAAAATATCTTTTTCGAATTCCAGTAACCGGTTATGGGTTTTTGCTGAGGTAGCCTCTGATGATGCTGCAAAAGGGGGGTTCCCTGGAGATCAGGCTGATATTGAATTAATTGATAATTTTCAAATTTCATCAGATAATGGCAATGGTGAAACTACCTGGGCAATTTATTATGAAGGAGTAGCACGTTGTAACCAGGTCATAAAACATGTACCCGATATTGACATGGACAAGGCTCTGAAAAACAGAATCATTGGTGAAGCATATTTCCTTAGAGGTTATTTTTATTTTAATTTATGTAACATTTTTGGGAACATACCCTTACTTCTTGAGCCAAAAAATCCTGATGAAATGCAGGTACCAAATTCAACCCGGTCAGAAGTATACCTGCAGGTTGAATCTGATTTTATTGAAGCTGTTAAATACCTTGAATCAGCATTGGAGTTGAATCCAGGAGTTTATCCAGGTTCAGAAAAAGGCAGAGCAACCCCGGCAGCAGCCAAAGCATTACTGGCAAAAACATATTTATTTGAGGAGAAGTGGTCAGAAGCACTAGCTACTGCCCTGGAAGTGGAATCATATGGTTACTCATTAATGCCGGTTTATCAGCACAATTTTAATGTAGCTTATGAAAATAACAGCGAATCTATTTTTCAGATTCAGCACCTGTCGGGCAAGAGTCCTGTCATGGGCAGCCGTCTGAATCAATGGCTGGCTCCGCGTGTAGAAAACGGATATGGATTCAATGAACCTACTCAGGACTTTTTTAATGAATTTGAGCGTATCACTCCGGAAAATATTTATGATCCTCGTTTAGACTATACAATAGGGCGCAATGGCAAATTATGGTTTGACGATGTACCTTATGATCCATCATGGTCCTCAACAGGTTATAACCAAAAAAAATATCTCCAACCTCTTTCGGAAATTCCAAAAAACAGAAAAGGAGATGCTGACTTGAATTTTTCAGTTATTCGCTTTGCTGAAATATTACTGATTCAGGCTGAAGCTTTGTGCGAATTAGACAGGGGTAATGAAGCCCTTGTTCCTTTAAACAGGGTTAGAAAAAGGGCGAGAGAAAGTTATTTATACGATGAAACACTGGATGGATTTGGAACAATTCCCGATGGACTTCTGCCCGATGTTACAACAATCGATCAGGCACAACTCAGAGATGCAATACGTCATGAGCGAAGGGTAGAATTTGGCTTTGAATGCCAGAGATATTTTGATATTATCCGTTATGGAGAGACTTATGCCAACAATGCATTACGTAATAAACCAAATTTTATATACAGTACACATAAAGCATTTCCTATTCCTCAATCAGAAATGGAAACAAATTTAAGCGTAGCTCAAAATGATGGTTATTAATCGTTTACTATTATAAACCAATTTCAATATCTATTAACTAAATCTAATTAATTATGAAAATTTCTACAATTATTACAATGGCCGTATTATTGACTTGTGCAAGTCTTTATGCTCAGGTTGATCTGAACAATGGCCTTGTTGCTTCTTATCCATTTAATGGTGATGCAACAGATGCTTCCGGTAATGGAAACGATGGAACTGTAACCGCTGGTTTTTCCGCATGGGGCGGAGGGACTCCAACCTTAACAACAGACCGTTTTGGTAAAGCAAACAAAGCTTATTATTTTGACCAGGGTGGAAACATAGAAGTTCCTTATTCAACTATTCTTAACCCTGGATCAATATCATTATCATGGTGGATCTATATGGAAGAAAGACCTAATAATGATTATATGATTTCTATGAATCGTTGGGACTGTTACAAAGTAAACTTACAAGAAGCAAATAAAGTTTTCTTTACTACCAAAGTTCCAAATCCTGATGTCCCAGGTGAATTTGTATGGAATGACCGTGATCATGCTGCTGATGTTGGCCTTTCAGCAGAAACATGGTATCATCTTGCAGTTTCATTTGGCGGTGGACATATGAAGTTTTACATTGATGGGGTAATGGTTAAAGACTGGGATAACGTTCCTAATGCAAATATTGTTGATATAAGTGCTGATCCTCATAATCTTGTTTTTGGTCAGGCAAAACCTACTTCAGAATATGCAGATGAGACAGATCCTGATTTTTTCAAAGGTAAAATGGATGATATAAGAATATATAATCGTGTTTTAAATGATGATGAAGTAGTGGCACTTTTTGAGTTGCCTGATGTTGACCTGGAATACGGCCTTGTTGCGTCATATCCATTTAATGGTGATGCAACAGATGCTTCCGGTAATGGAAACGATGGAACTGTAACCGCTGGTTTTTCCGCATGGGGCGGAGGGACTCCAACCTTAACAACAGACCGTTTTGGTAAAGCAAACAAAGCTTATTATTTTGACCAGGGTGGAAACATAGAAGTTCCTTATTCAACTATTCTTAACCCTGGATCAATATCATTATCATGGTGGATCTATATGGAAGAAAGACCTAATAATGATTATATGATTTCTATGAATCGTTGGGACTGTTACAAAGTAAACTTACAAGAAGCAAATAAAGTTTTCTTTACTACCAAAGTTCCAAATCCTGATGTCCCAGGTGAATTTGTATGGAATGACCGTGATCATGCTGCTGATGTTGGCCTTTCAGCAGAAACATGGTATCATCTTGCAGTTTCATTTGGCGGTGGACATATGAAGTTTTACATTGATGGGGTAATGGTTAAAGACTGGGATAACGTTCCTAATGCAAATATTGTTGATATAAGTGCTGATCCTCATAATCTTGTTTTTGGTCAGGCAAAACCTACTTCAGAATATGCAGATGAGACAGATCCTGATTTTTTCAAAGGTAAAATGGATGATATAAGAATATATAATCGTGTTTTAAATGATGATGAAGTACTTGCTTTGTTTGGATTACCTGTTTCTGTCGAAGAACCATCAGTATTCAATAGAACTTTTGAATTGTCACAAAATTATCCCAATCCTTTCAAATTGTCTACAACAATAGAATTTTCTCAACAAGAAAAGGGTTTTGCAACACTTAAAGTGTATAACGCTAATGGGCAGGAAGTGGCTACCTTAGTTTCTAAAAATCAAATACCGGGTAATTATAAATACATTTGGGATGCTAGTAAAATGTCAGCCGGAGTTTATTTTTACCGACTTTCAATTAATGGCTACGAGCAAACGAAAAAACTTTTTATTATGCATTAACTCGTATTTGATTTACTATTATAAAATGTGCAGAATTTAAGTTCCCCTTCTGACAGGGGAACTTTTTCTTACCGGTAGAACAAGTTTTTAAACT
>CAZEKO010000017.1:7027-14398 GCA_964512775.1 uncultured Bacteroides sp.
ATTGATATTCCTGCAAGAATTAAATGCTAGTCAGTTCGTTTCAATATAATTATAATGACAAGAGTTCTCGGATGGATAGCAGTGACAGTAATAATTGCTGCCAACGTGGATGCACAGCAAATCACCATACCCCGTATCGATCTGATGCCTGATTTCCCCCAACCCTACCTGATGCGTGATTGGAAGCGGGTTGCACAAGGTTACGATTCTCTTGTCTTTGATAAGAACCTGACCGGTCAATACCTGCCACTGGTATTCTTTCGTGAAACGAATGTAAACTATCCCGGCCATTCCAGCTTTGGTTTGCATACAGCCATCGGGACATCAAATCCTGCTGCCGGGGAAGGTATTAACGTAATTCCAGCGGTTGTCGGGGCCTCTCTGGTGGGGATCGATAAAACAAACCAATATGGACAGAACTGGGCTCTCATGTGCGAGGAATATTTTAACAGACGTCCCGAGGAAAACATTTATTTAAATCACCCTGTTACCAGCAGCGGAAATGACTGGTGGTACGAGACCATGCCCAATGTTTTTTTCCTTCAGTTAAATTACTTCTACCCATATCTAGGTGATTTTGATTATCAGATTAAAACACTGGCGAACCAGTGGCTGACTGCAACTGTTTTTATGGGTGGCAGTGCTACACCCTGGAAAGTACCAAACCTGAATTACCGGGCCTGGAAAATGTCAACAATGACTCCGCTTGAAACAGGGACTAAAGAACCTGAAGCTGCCGGAGCTATTGCCTGGATCCTTTATAACGCTTATAATATCACAGGTGAACGAAAATATCTGACAGGGGCGGAATGGAACCTTGAGTTTCTGGATGCATATTCCGGAAATCCTTCCTATGAACTCCAGCTACCGTATGGTGTGTATACGGCAGCCAGATTAAATGCGGAGCTTGGCACACAATACAATGTAGAAAAGATGATAAACTGGTGTTTTGACCGTGGAGCACTTCGCGGATGGGGTGCCATTGTGGGGAAATGGGGAGATTACGATTGTTCCGGTCTGATCGGTGAAGCTAACGATAATGGCAACGATTATGCGTTTACCATGAATGGATATGAACAGGTGGGTGCATTGGTTCCAATGGTGAGATACGATGACCGGTTTGCAACTGCCATTGCCAAATGGGTACTTAACCTGGCAAATGCTTCCCGCCTCTTCTATCCAAATTATCTGCCTGATGATATGCAGGATAATGCGGATTGGGCTCATACATACGATCCCAATTCCTATATTGGTTATGAATCAATGAAAGAAATTAAAAATGATAAAAGTCCCTATGCTACCGGGGACGCGATGGAAGGTGGGTGGGCATCTACAAACCTGATGCTGTATGGTTCTTCTCATGTTGGAATTCTCGGGGGCATTATCGAAAAAACGAATATTGAAGCCATTCTTCGTCTTGACCTGCTGAAAACCGATTATTACAGGAGTGATGCTTATACAACGTATCTGTATTACAATCCTTATGATATAAGCAAATCTGTCGGATTAACACTGCCGATCGGCTCCTTTGATATGTACGATGCAATTTCCAACTCATCCATTGCATCAGGAGTTACAGGAAATACCAGTTTTACTATCCCATCCAAAGAGGCCGTGATGCTGGTAATTTTTCCTTCCGGCACATTAATAACCACAGAAGGAAAGAAGACTTATGCCGGGAATGTTATAATTGATTTCAATAACGAAAACACTGTTTCAGATTATCCGCCCAGAATTAAAGCTCTCGAAGCTGAAAAAGCAATAATTGTGACTGGTACATCAACGCAGGTTTATTGTACAGCTTCCGATCCCGGGCAGGAAGCACTTACCTATGAATGGACAGTGGATGGAGTAACAAATACCGGTACTAATATATATGAATTTGCAGCGCCTGAAACTACCGGAGTTTACCGGGTCGAATGCAAAGTTGCTGACCCCGGTAACCAATGGGATACCCTTTCTGCCTGGGTGGAGGTAGTTGAAAAGATAATGAATCCTCCCGAAATTCTGAAAATTGAAGCTGATCCGGTGAAAGTTCACCTGTCAGGAACCATTGAACTTAACTGCATTGCGCAGGATTTAAATAATGACACTCTTACATATGAATGGACAGCTGGTTCAGGGAATTTAATTGCTGAAAATAACTGCGCCACTTTCACTGCTCCGGATGCAGAGGGCAATTATTACATTGTTTGTACTGTGACTGATACAGACGAAATGACTGATACCGACAGCGCCAAGGTGATGGTACGTGATCTGTCCGTACTCCCAACAGGCAACCTTATTGCGCATTATCCGCTGAACGGGAATGCACAGGATGCCAGCGGCAACGGATTACATGGAACCTTCGGTGGGATCTCCTGGATCAATGATAAGGAAGGCACACCCAATAATGCAGCACACTTCGATGGTACAAATGATTATATTCATGTTCCAAATGAAGATTTACTGAATTTTCAGAATGCCTTGTCAATAGCTTGCTGGATAAAGATTGATCAGTTCTTTGAACATGAACAACATCCTGTTTCTCACGGAAGCTGGCAAAACCGATACAAAATTTCTATAGGAGATCAAAATATCCGTTTTACGGTGAATACATCTGATGGTATAAAGGATCTCGACTCTAAAACGGTTCCTGCAACAGGTCAATGGTATCACCTGGCGGTAATATATAATGGAACCGATATGGAGATCTGGCTTGATGGAAAACTGGATGCATTCACTTCACATCAAGGCCTGATAAATAAAACAGCGTATGACCTGGCATTTGGTCAAAACCTGCCCGGTGTAAATGGATACAATTTTAAAGGAGCGCTTGATGCAGTCAGCATTTTCGATTATGCTCTTTTTCCTGCCCAGATAAAGGACCATATGGAAAACAGTATTAACCTGAGTATTCCAAATTCAGAATTTGTACCCGGTAAAGGATTTAGAGTATTTCCAAACCCGGTAACCGGGCCCAACATAAATATCATAATTTACAACATGCAGCCTGAAGATATAACATTAACATTGTATGAATTATCAGGAAAGCAAGCCGGTGTGAAAAAATATTTCAATACTGCGGCACAGGAATCAACCTTTACTCTGCCTGCAGGGATGCTGGAAAACGGAATTTACATACTCTCGGTTACTGGTAATGACTGGACTGGATATGAGTTGATCATTATTACCAGATAACAATAAATGAAACGGATAAAACAATATGAAATATTTCTCTTTCTATTGGTTATTTTGCCTTCATGTTACTTTGGAAGGAAAAACAAGGATTCAGCCCTTGAATATTGGTCTTCTAATAATAATGGTGAAATAACCTTTTCACGAAAGACAGTGGAAGCGTGGAATCTTTTGCATCCTGATCATACTCTGAAATACCAACCCATACCTGAAGGTCAATCATCAGAAGAAATAATACTGGCCGCAGTTGTGGGAAAAACCACTCCTGACATTTATTCTAATATGTGGCAGGGAAGTGTTGAGCTTTATGCTAAAGCAAATGTATTGATACCACTTGATACTTTAGCCGGTTTTATCGATTTCATTCGTGATCGTTGTGATTCATTGACTATTAGTGAAATTACTTCTTCAGATGGTCATATTTACCAGGTCCCATGGAAGATCAATCCGTTTATGACCATATATAACAAGGCCTTGTTAGAAGGGTTAAATCTTGATTCACTTCCACAAACTTATTCTGAATATTTATCTGCTGCAGAAAAGTTTAAAAAGGATTTTGACGGAGACGGATATGTTGATCAATGGTTTGGCAATGCTTCAGTCAGACTGTCCTGGTACCAGCGGTTATTCAATTTTTATCCCTTATATATAGGAGCATCTGACGGGTTACCACTGGTAAAAGACAATAAAGCCTGTTTTAATAATAAATATGCAATAGAAGTATTCAGGTTTTTACAGGAAGTATACAAGCAAAATTATTTTTCCAAAGACCAGCAATCAGATGTACAGGATCCATTTATTGCCGGTAAGATAGCCACAAAATTTACCGGTCCCTGGGAGATACAGCATTTACAGAAGTTTAAGCCTGAAGATTTTGAATATGATTTCTATCCGGTACCTGTGCCTGATGATCATAAGGGACCAATTTACACATATTGTGATCCGAAAAGCATTGTCATTTTCAGCACCTGTAAAGATCCTCAGCTAGCCTTTGAATTTATTAAGACTATGGTTGATGAGCAGGGAGACTTATTGTTCCTTGAAACGACAAACCAGTTACCACGAAGGAATGGCCTCGATACCATAAGCGCTTATAAGGACTTCTTTAATACAAATCAAAAATTACAGGTATTTGCTAAGCAAGCCAAATTTGTCAAGGGAATGGATAACTGCGAAGTCATTACCGAAGTCCTGGATATTATAACCCAGGAATACGAAGCCTGCGTGTTATATAATATTAAAGAGCCCGAAAAAGCGATTGCTGATGCCGAAAAGGCTGTCAATGTCCTGCTACGTACATATTAGGAATAATGTAAAATGAAGCACAGGAAATCAATTTTAGCATATTTTCTGATATCACCATACCTGGTTCATTTAATCCTGTTTATAACATTTCCTGTAGTTTTCTCTATTGTGTTGACATTCCATAAATGGAATATTATATCCGACATGCAATATGTTGGATTCGATAATTTTATCAGGCTTTTTGAGGACAGGCTGTTCTGGAAGTCCATAGTTAATACGATAATCTTCCTGATTATCCATATCCCGCTTCAAATCATAATAGCATTAGCATTGGCATATTTTCTGAACCAGAAGATATTTCTCAAAGGGTTTTTCAGGGCAACTTTCTTTTTACCGGTTGTAATATCAGGTGTTGTCATTACAATGATATGGCAGCAATTATATGGATTTGATTCGGGATTGCTTAACAAATTGTTACTGACTTTTGGATTAAGGAAAATAGAATGGTTGACAAATAGGAATATAGCAATGATTTCGATTGCAATAATGGCTACATGGAAAAATGTAGGGCTATATGTTATCCTTTTTTTGGTAGGTTTACAGTCTGTGCCACAAAGATATTATGAAGCTGCAGATGTTGAGGGGGCTAATCAATGGCAAAAATTCAGGTATATAACCTTGCCTGCAATAAATCCCACAGTTTTCATGGTTATAATTCTATCAACAATTGGGGGATTTAGTTTATTTATCGAGCCATATATTATGACAGGAGGCGGTCCTTTAAACAGTACATTGTCGGCCATGCTATATATTTATAAACAGGCATTTGAATATTATCATATGGGTTATTCGGCAACACTGGGAATATCCTTTGCCTTGATAATAATGATCGTCGTAATAATTCAGAAGTATACAATTGAAAAGGACAATTAAGCAGATGAGACTGACAAAAATCATATTATACATCTTATTAATTGGCGCAGCATTTTCGTTCTTATTCCCATTTTATTGGATGATCCTTGCCTCTCTTACACCTGAAAGCCAGATCGGAAATTTGAATATCCTGCCTAAGGAAATAAGTTTTAAGAATTATCTGCTCATGTTTGCCAGGATCCCAATTTTAAGATCATTATTAAACAGTACGATTGTTGCGCTTAGTTCAACTTTAGGCATTCTGGTTTTTGGTTCAATGATAGGGTATGCTCTGGCAAAATTAGACTTTAAAGGGAAAAACTTATTATTTTTCATCATAGTCTTTACCATGACATTACCTTTCCAGATAACATTAATTCCCAATTATATTTTAATGGTGAAATTCAGATGGGTAGATACTTTTGCAGCCCTGATAATACCTTCATTAAATAGTGCATTCGCAATCATTATGTTCAGGCAGGTATTCAAAGGAATTCCTGATGATTTGATTGATGCTGCCAGAGTTGACGGCTGTGGTGAATTAAGAATAATTTTCCAGATTTTATGGCCGAATATTATTCCTGCAATTATAACTGTAGCAATAATAGTATTTATGAATTCATGGAACGATGTATTATGGCCATTAATAGTGATAAGGGATGAAAAACTTATGACTATGCCCCAGTTGGTTACTTTGTTTGCAGTTGGCGGACGATCCGAAGCCCAATTAGGTGTCAAACTTGCATCGGCAGTACTGTTGGCTTTACCAATTATTATTGCGTATTCGATATTTCAGAAATATTTTATCCGAAGCATGGTTTCGTCAGGGCTTAAAGGATAAAGTACAATTGAAAACTTATTACATGAAATGATAACAGTTACCAGAACCAATATAAGAATTGAACCAAAACCTGAAAGGGTGATCCCTTTATATTTTAAAATCAAAGATAAAAAGAGGATTGAACGGATCGTAAAAGTTGTATTATCCATGGATGAAAAGACTGTTGAAAAAACATGTACCCGGATTTTGAGGAAATTTGAAAACAGGCATATCGGATTTAGACAGATTCTGCTGAAAAACTACAATTCTATCAAGGCATATGTGCCATCTCATTTTACCCCTTCCTTATCTAGAAAGTTTTTACTGGGGTTGTATTTCACAAAAGAATATTCAGTTGAATATACCGCCTTGTTTAATCCCTCTATCGTAATTCATCCGGATCAAAACAGTCTGAAAATAGGCGAGGTCCGTTTTCTCCTGAGTCTCAGGGCAACCGGAGAAGGGCATATATCTTCAATAGAATTCAGAACGGGTATTATCTCCCGGGCCGGAGAAATAACCATTGATCCCTCCCCATCTAAACTGGTTGGTGCAAATAAAAATGAAAACTCAAAATATTCTAAGGATTTTGTAATAAAACGAGCAGAGTTTTATAAAGATTTTAATGCTTCAGTATTTGATTTTTTGCCAGAACAGTTTTCGATACAAGAGGCATTGCAGACAATAGTCGGTGTTACAGCAAATAATCAGAATAATCTGGGTAGTACAAAAAAAGTATTGAGTGAAATTTTTGATACTAATTATGACATCTCATTTGATGAAGGTACAGCCATAAGCAGCAGGGTTATCTTTCCGGCATCAAAAGCAGAAAAAACGGGACTGGAAGATGTAAGATTTGTAAAATTATCCGATCATAATAAAACGAGATATCTCGGGACCTTTACTGCATATAATGGGAGAAAAGTCCGGTCTAAAATAATTGAGACAGAAGATTTCATATCATTCAGGATACGCTCGCTTTATGGTAAGGCTGTACTTGATAAGGGAATGGCTTTCTTTCCTGAAAAAATTAATGGTAAATATGGCTTGATTAGCAGGCAGGGAGGTGAATCCATATCCATAATGTATTCCGAAGACCTTTATTGCTGGGACACTTACAAAATTATTCAGGAGCCTGAAAGAGAATGGGAATTAATACAGTTAGGTAATTGCGGCAGCCCTGTGAAAACCGCTTATGGCTGGTTATTGCTCACACA
>CAZEKO010000017.1:14498-16065 GCA_964512775.1 uncultured Bacteroides sp.
TAGGTAATTGCGGCAGCCCTGTGAAAACCGCTTATGGCTGGTTATTGCTCACACATGCTGTAGGTCCGTTAAGAAAATATGTAATAAGTGCTACTTTACTCGATCTTAATAATCCTGAAATTGTTCTGGCAACATTAGACAAACCGTTGATAATCCCGAATACTGATGAACGTGAGGGCTATGTACCTAATGTTGTTTATACTTGTGGAGTCATACAACATTTCGACCATCTGATTATACCCTATGCCATGTCCGATAGTATAACAAGCTTCGCAAGGGTTAACATTCACTCACTTTTAGACGAATTATTGAAAAAATAATAACAAGCCATGTTAAATGCAAAATATATATTTTTACTCTCATTTATTTTAAGTGCCTGCACTAAACCTGATACCCCCTCTGCCGGTTCCCTGATTAATACTTCACATCTGGAACATTTATATCAGGAAATTAATATTAATGATAATATCCGTTTGGGAACAATTTGGATATACAGTAATGCACCGGATTATCAGCTTGTTACAGATGACGACGAGGGTTTTACCTGTGTTGATGATGTCTCAAGGGCCCTGGTATTTTACTGCCGGCAATATAAAAGAAATCCGGTACAGGAAAACCTTGACAAAATAGAATCGTTAACAAGGTTTATAATGTATATGAAGGCAGACAACGGTTATTACTATAATTTTATGTTTCCTGATAATGGAATTAATACAGTCCATCTTAATAGCAGGCCAACACCAGGTTTTTGGTCCTGGCGGGCTTTTTGGGCATTAACAGAATTGAATTTATTGGATTCTCCTGAATTTAATGATCTGAAAAACCAAATTCAACCATTTATTGGTCATTTGTTAAATAATATTGAACAACTGTTTTCATCAGAAAGCGATACGGTTGTATTTGAAGGTATTCAAATTCCATCACTTATTGCAGATTACGGGGCCGACCAGGTTGCACTTATAATGATCAGTCTTACCAATTATTATCAAAAAAATAATTCTCCCGCTGTCAAAGAACTTATTCTGAAGTTAGGGTACTGTTTAATGTCTGTTCAATACGGTGATAAAAACTCATTCCCTTATTTTGCTTTTATGAGCTGGAAGAACATCTGGCACGCATGGGGAAATATGGAAGCTTATGCATTATTGTACTCGGGACGCATTCTTAAAAATGATCAGTTTATTGTTTCCGGATTGAACGAAGTGAAGCATTTTTATTCATATTGTATTGAACAATGTTTTATTCATGAATTCAGGATTGTCAGGGAAAATGACTCTTTGTTAATAAAGGATCTTCATCAGTTCCCGCAAATATCATATGGCATAACGCCAATGATTTTCGCATCACTTGAAGCACATCACATTACAGATGATGAAACCTATGCCATTAAAGCTGGTAACCTGGCAACATGGTATTTTGGGAACAATCCTGCCAGTCAGGTTATGTACAATCACTCAACCGGGAGAACATTTGATGGTATCGACTCTTCCACTAAAACAAATTATAATTCAGGAGCAGAATCAACAATCGAAACACTATTAAGCATTCAGGCTATTGAGGAGAATAC
>CAZEKO010000017.1:16165-20280 GCA_964512775.1 uncultured Bacteroides sp.
ATGAACAAATTCAGTTTTGATAAAATAATTTTAACCCCATTTGATGTTGATTTATCTTATTCACCAATTAAAAAGCAACTTAATGCTGAAACTTATGTTTTAGGAGCCTTTAATCCTGGAATGACAAGGCTTCCTGATGGAAACCTGCTGCTCATGGTACGAATAGCAGAAGCATTAAAAAATCCTGTTCAATCCGGGAAAATATATGCAATCCGGTGGGACGAAAAAAAAGGATATGTTCCTGATAAATATGAATTGAATGAAGTTGATGCTTCAGATCCACGGAAATTCCTCCTGAAAGAATTCCTGCCAAATCCCGTTTATGCCCTCACGTCATTATCATGGCTTTTACCAGTTGAATTGTCGGATGATGGGAGTAATATAATATATTTTCACTATGACAAAATCATTGCTCCACAAAAAGGATATCAGGAATACGGAATTGAGGATCCGCGAATCTCCTATATCAATGGCAAATATTATATGACAACCTGTTCGGTTAGTTCCGAAAGACATTCCACAACTTTATATAAATCTGATGACGGAATAAATTATCATCTGGAGGGGATAATCCTCGATCATCAAAATAAAGACATGCTGTTATTTGAAGGAACAATAAATGACAAATTCTATGCTCTTACACGGCCATTGGGCAGTTCATACTTCGCAACTCCTCCGGATAGTATTTATAATCCGGGACCTTCAATAAATCTTGCTCAATCTCCCGATCTTTTGCATTGGAAGCCTTTGGATGAACCATTCATCAGACCCGGGAAAAAGTCAGGTCAGTTACTTAGATTAGGTGGTGGCGCTCAACCAATATTAACCCCTGAAGGCTGGCTCGTGCTGTTTCACGGAGTAGAGAAAAAGGGTGAAGTTGGTATCTACAGAACCTATTGGGCGATACTGGATAAAAATAATCCTCAAAAAATATTACACCTTGAAATTGAAAAACCATTACTTGAAGCAAATCCTGATCTTACAAATGAATTAAGAGATATAATTTATCTGGAAGATGTAGTATTTACAACCGGGATCGTTGAGGCGAAGGACAAGTTTATAATCTCATCGGGTGAACTTGACCTGTGTGCAAGAATCACCCATATACCAAAATCATGCCTTGCTTTTTGAATTTAATAGTTATTCCAGTGTCATGTTAAGTATATTCCGGCAAATCGTCATGTTGACATGACACCAGGTAAGCATTTTAATAAATATATATAATATGGCAAGCATCAGGTTTGAGAATGTCTCAAAAATCTATCATGATAAAGTAAAGGCTGTAAAGGATCTTAATTTCGAAATAAAAGACAAGGAATTCGTGGTTTTAGTTGGACCATCAGGATGCGGCAAATCAACTACTTTACGAATGATCGCAGGTCTCGAAGAAATTAGTGAAGGTAACTTGTATATCAATAATAGAATTGTCAATAATCTCCCCCCCAAAGACAGGAATATAGCTATTGTATTTCAAAATTATGCATTGTACCCTCATATGACAGCATATGAAAACCTTGCATTTGGCCTTAAAATCAAGAAAGTGAATAAGAAGACTATTCGTGCAAGAGTTATGGAGACAGCACGAATTTTAGAAATCGAAGAACTCATGGACAGAAAACCAAAGGCAATGTCAGGCGGACAAAATCAACGGGTTGCAATAGGCAGGGCTATCGTCCGTAATCCTGAAGTATTTCTTTTCGATGAACCTCTTAGCAACTTAGATGCAAAATTAAGAGTTCAAATGCGAATTGAAATAGCAAAGCTTCATCAAAAACTTCAAACGACTGTAGTATATGTTACACATGACCAGATTGAAGCCATGACTCTTGGTGACAGGATTGTCTTAATGAACGAAGGGGAAATACAGCAGATTGATAGCCCTACCAATTTATATTCAAATCCGAAAAATTTATTTGTGGCAGGTTTTATTGGAACACCACCAATGAACTTCATAGATGGTAAAATTTCAATTAACAGTAATGGATTGCTTTTTGCAGATAATTCTCAAAAAATTAAGATAAATTTTTCATCGGAACATCCAATAAAAGATTATATCACAAAAGAAGTTGTTCTTGGCATCCGCCCGGAAAATATCTATAAACAAATTGATGATAATGAAAAGAATTATGCAATGCTGGATTGTGAAATACAGTTTATTGAAAAACTTGGACATGAGATGTACGCCTTTATACAATTGCAAGACAAACAAATAATCTCCAGGCTAAAATCTGATGCTGAAATAAAAAAAGGAAGCAGATTAAATCTGTATTTTGATATTAGTAAAATGTATTTTTTTGATAAGTCAACGGGTGTATGTCTTTATCCTAATCCGGACTAATTGTTACGTAGAATTAAGAGCATAGTTTCTTTCATTGTATTTTTCATTTTACTCTTTCTTTCCGGTATTAGCTTGCATATACTCTCTCAGGGGGTTAGATTTCAGCACTCAGATTCAATACATCTTATTAATCAACGCCCCGATCTCGTCTCTTTTTTTCATTGTGAATCTCAGAATCTCCCCATTTTTCATGACCACATTAAGCCCTTTGGGGGAAAACATATTTGTGCTGAAGTATATTATTTCACGTATCTCTGCCGGTAATATCTCAACATCATATTTATCAGCATTGCCGTTTTCTGACTTGAAGTATACTCTCTGATTTGTTACGATCAGCTTTCCCTGAACTTTTTCATTTTCTGTATGATAGGTTGAATCACCAGCTCTTACAACCTGCTCATTTGCTTTGAAATTGACTACCATTATTTGAATTGTTATGTTTTTATTAGGAAAAGCAGTGAATTATAATGAAATCCCCACTAATTTTATTCATATTTGATGCCAAAAATAATAATTAATTGCATTTCAGCATGTTCAGACGTTGTTAATAAATAACGATCTTTTTGTGCTGTAATAAAACCGAACAGTACTGTCCGATTATGCAACAACTATTAATTAGACGATTTTCTGCAAGAAACGTTACAGGAAAAATGAAAAAGTTCTAGGTTCTATGTTCTATCTGCAGATAAGAGGGGAATTAGTCACAGGTGATAAATTCAAATGGAAGCTTGATGATGGCCATCAGGTCCTCCCCACGCTCTTGCATCACGACATCATCCTTGCGGAATTGCCAGATGATTCTGACATTCCCGTTTTTTTCATTTAATTCTTCAAATTTTTCCAGCATTTCAACAAAGAATCTTGCAGTTGATGAATTATAATACTCCATCATAAATTCAATTCTGGTTTCAGGATTGGGCGACTTGACATACTGGTTTACCCAATTCATAACAGGTCTGAAAAGTTTATCAGGATCTTCAGGTATGGAAGTTCCTGAAAATCTTAATATGTTTTTAGCTTTATCCAGGATTATCTCCGGTTCATCTTCCGATGGTATTAAATGGATCGGGTGAGGAAGAGGTAATTTTGTCATATCACCACATTTAGGTAGAAAAGTGATTTAGAATCATCTATTTTAACTAGCTTATAATCAGGCGCTTTCCTGCTAGCCCTGATGATATCAATTAAACCCAGGCCAGCTCCCCCATCTGAATTCTCAGGCCCTCCCCTGAGAATTTGTTTATACATACTCTTTAATTCCCCATTCGAATGGGTCAAAAAATTTTTCAGAATTTCTTTTAAATATAGTGATTTATCGTTTCCAACATAATTTGCAGTACAAATATTAAATTTCTGATCTGAGACTGCTATAGTGAAAAATCCTTCTTTTTTATCATTATAGATATATCCATGATGCATAACATTCTGAAGCATCTCAACAAGAACATGGAATATTGTTTTATTCAGATAGCTCTCCGTATGTATGTTATTTATGTTCCTGTTTATCATATTCAACAGGGGGAGAATAGCATCCTGGCGAAAATCACCCTGATAAGCCATAAGCACATCATTTTTCGTTAACAACTCATTCAGCTCAACTGAATTGTAAATAGGACAATTACTGGAAGGGGATCCTGACACATTACTTTCAGCTCCCCCGATGAGGATCTGAATATAGAAAAAAGTCAGTTTTTCGTTAATCTCCCTGAAGTGTGATTCAAGTTTCCTTCCCGATTTTCTTGCCATCTCAATCAAGCCAAGTCCTGCCCCACCTTTA
>CAZEKO010000018.1:0-13126 GCA_964512775.1 uncultured Bacteroides sp.
GATAAAACTGGTTTTCTTTGGGAATGGCATAGCTGTCGATCTGTTTGTTAAGTTCCTCAAGTGCTTTTATCTGTCCGGTAGCAACCCAGACTAGTTTTTGCAGATTTTCTAAGCTTATATCCATTGGATTGGATATTTCCGGGCACCTTCTAATCATCTCATATAACAGATGAAGTTTTTCAACAAAACTTCCTGTGAGCATTGCGGAATAAAGTTCAAGCCTACTTTCTTCCGGAAATTGATTTACGGCTTCATGTAAATCCCGTTCAATCAATATAAGGATTGTATCGGGATCTGCTGCTGCTTCATCATACCTCTGAACAAAAGATTCCAGGAAAGCCATAGCCATGTCAAGTTGCTCTGCCAGTGATATTACAGCAATATTGCAACTAAATGCAGCGTCGGTTTCATCATATGACCACATATAACCAATATCAGTCATATATACACCAATATTGGCGGCCAAAAGGCGTTCATTATAAGAATATTTTTCCAGATTATCCATATTATTTAATATATCCGGAATAAAAATTACATCAATATCTTTAAGCAGGTTAATAATTTCGGAGATATTATCATAATTTGGAAAAGCATGGACAGCCCTGAAATGAAAGGTGTCCAATTCTGACTGGGAAATTATTTGCTTAGCTGGTGACTGCTGTTGCCGGCATGATGGAAATATCCAAATATTGATAAGAATCGGAAGAATTAATAAATACCGGAAAGAGAATTTTTTCATTAACAGTGCGATTTATAACAGGATGGTAAATATAGGAAAAAAAGCAAAGGCATTTTTTTAAACCAATTTCTTGGAGCCTGTAAAAAATCCTTTATCTTTGCACCGCTAAAATTTAATGTATTGTAGTACCGAAGTATGGTCCGTTCGTCTAGGGGTTAGGACGCCAGGTTTTCATCCTGGTAACGGGGGTTCGATTCCCCCACGGACTGCTAACCGGATTTATCAGATACTATTTATTGAAATCCAATTGATGTAACGCAAAAGCGTAGGCGCCAAGCGCAATTGCTTTACTGGCTCCTGACTTTGATATGCCAATGCCTGTTCTGGGGATATTATCATAGGTAATCATCCGACTGCTTTTTGGTACTCTTATTTCCTTAGTACTGCCAGATGAAAATTCCGGAAAAGTCGAATTATCTTCAAGATTAAAGACTTTAAATGATAATCTTGGATATGGATTACCTGATAAGTTGAAATAATTCTTATTTATCTCCTTAAACATCGCAGGGGCAAAAATATCCCAGGCTGCAGTAATTCCTCCACCCAATACAACAATTCCGTCAATAAGGGTGAGCACATTAGCTATTGAACTCCCCAGCGCTTCTCCAAATTCCCGAAATGATCCGAAAGCAGCATTCTGGTTACCATTTTTTTTACCCCGGGCAATATCATAAATATCTTTTGGCATAAGCTCTTTGGACAAAGCTAAACCGGATTTTGCGGCATATACCCTTTGAATGGCCCTTGTACTAATACTTTCTTCAGCATTCCAATCCGGATTACATTTGTTTAATGTATTGTGAATTTCAGCACCGCATGAGTTGTCCCCTGTCAAAAGAATATTTTTAATAACAATTCCGCACCCAAAGCCAGTCCCAAGTGTGATACCGATAAGATTGTTATAGCTTTTTATGCTTCCTGCATCTTTTAATCTTTTATTTATATATGGTAAATAACCAGTCAAAGCTTCGCCATATGCAAACAGGTTACCGTCATTATTGATGAATACTGGCAACTGAAAATAGTCTTCCAGCAGAGGACCCAGGGCAACCCCATTTCTAAAGGCACCTAAATTGGGCAAATCACCAATTATTCCCAAATTGTAATCTGCCGGTCCCGGAAATGCAAAACTTATTGCACATATCTTTTCAGTTAGTTCACTTTTGACCTCCTCAAAACCATGGATAATACTTTCCAGGCATTTATCCAAATCATCAGAGTAAGAAGGATGAATAATTTCAGCAATTAATTCCTTATTCCCCTGTATAGCTGAAAATACAAAATTTGTCCCCCCGGCATCGAGTGTTAATACAACTCTTTTATCTTCATTCAGGCTGGCAGCCATATTCCATTTTTAATGATCACAAATACAGATTCTGATTTTTACATACTATTTTCTAATGATATAATATGAGGCATATCCAACATATAAAATACAAAAGACCAGTATAAATATACTTGATTGTATACCCAAATTGTCACTAAATATACCCATTAGTGGAGGAATAACAGCTCCTCCTGATACGGACAGAATAATTAAACCTGAAAGTTCATTGGAATAATCCGGCATGCGTTCAATAGTCAAGGCAAATATTATTGGGAAAATATTTGCAAATCCCAGACCGGCTATAAAGATCATAATCCGGGTAACATTCAGATTTCCTGAGAGTATGATACCTGCAAGCCCAAGTAATGTTAGAAGGGTAGTCAGTACAAGAAATTTTCTGGAATTCATTTTTCGCAACAGGATGGCACCTGTAAAACGCCCAACCATAAGTGAGGCAAAGTATATACTGATACCAATACTGGCTGATTCAGTATTAATTAAGAATTTTTTGCTTAAAAAAATAGCAATATTTGAATTTATACCTACATCAAAACCCACTATAAGAAATGTTGCCAGAACCATTATTATTACGAAACGGTTCTTAAAAAGAGTAATTACACTTTTAAATGTTGCAGGTGGCTTAAGTGGTTTTGATTCCTCAATTTTCACCGAAGAAATCCAGATTGCTGTAAGCATTGAAATCCCGGCATAAACGAGAAATATTATTTTCCAATTTCCTAAATATTTTGCTAATCCGGCAGTAATAATTGGACCCAACATTGAAGCTATTGCTTTTACAAACTGTGAAAAACTTAGATTTGCAGCTTTGTTTTCCTTTGATGAAATGTCGAGCAATAATGGATTTGCCGATACCTGCATAATGGTATTACCTATTCCCAGAACCATAAATCCCAAAACAGCTGTTACATAAGAGTAATATATAAATGGAAAAATCATTCCAATACAGGTTATTATTATGCCCAGATTTACCGTTACCCTCTTACCCTTTCTATCCTGAAATATTCCTGTTGGAATCGATATCAGGGCAAACCATAGAAATACCATGCTTGGTAATAACTGTGCAACAGTATCGGATAAACCAAAATCATTTTTGATATAGACTGTTGCTACTCCTACAATATCAACAAAACCCATCACATAAAATGAGATCAATACCGGGATAAGATACCTTATTGATGATTGCCTGTTCATTTTTAAAATAACTGATGGAAAAATTTAACTTAATAAAATTTTCATAATAGGACATCATTCATATATTTACCGGGCAAATTATTTATATAACCAGGGTTTATTCAGGCATTCGTTCTGACAAATGCCTTTATGGTTGCACATTTCTGACCTTCAGATTCACCATGGGGACGGATTGAATATTCACTGACAGCAGCAGGTACAATAAAGGTTTCAGCATAATGAACAACATAAGGTTGAAACGCATCCTCAGGGCTTTCAACTAATACTTCTTTGCCTTCCACAAGATTCAGGACATTTACTACTCCCCATGTGTTATGTAAAACTTTTTTCGTGAACCAGTGTCGTCGTGTCTCAATAAACTCAAGTTCATGTAACCCGGTTTTTTCTTCAACCCAACCATCCCCTTCATTTATTTTTTCAATTTTATTTATCAGCTGGTTTTGTATCCAATCTTTCGTCCTGTTCCATTGAATTACGTTAATACCATGTTCAATATTAATTGGCCTTGGATTACCATCAAGTCCTTTTCTCCCCCAATCCCATAATTTGAATGTAAAAATGTAAGGCGTAGAACTTATTTCCAAAACCAGGCAATTTTTGCCCGAACAATGTATGGTGCCACCGGGAATTAAAAAGTGATCATGTTTTTTTGCCGGCCAGTTCTCTACATATTTTTCGGCATTGAAAAATTTATTTCCATTCAAAGAATTGAATAGTTCATGCTTTAACTCTTCAGAACTAATATTTTCTTTCAGACCCAGAAATACTGATGCATCATTTCTGGCATCTAAAAGATAATAACTTTCATCCTGCGTGTAATGCACTCCAAATTTTTCCTGGATATATGTGGTAACCGGATGTACTTGTAAACTCAGGTTTCCTCCATCCATTGTATCAAGGAAATCGAACCGGATTGGAAATTCATCACCAAAACGCGCATGAACCGAATTCCCTAAAAGCTCAGCAGGTTTGTAAAACACGAGGTTGATTGCAGGAATCTCAAATAATTCTTCACCAAATCCAAGAAATAAACTATTTTCTTCAGGAACACAATTGAAACACCAGGCATAATTATCTACCTCTGCGTTGAGGTCACATATTTCTTTCATCCATTGCCCTCCCCAGGGCCCCTGATCAAAATAAGGAACAAGACTAAAGGGTCTGTGAATGGCTTCCTCAAGTCCGGCAAACACAGCCTTAGCGGTTACCATTTTAGGATGATCCCTGATATTAGTATCCAGAAAATAATTTATACAGGATAACAACTTTTTTTTAAGGCGATCACATACCCTCCAATCTACAAAGAATCCTCTTTTATACTGTAATTCAGGATGTTCATCCTGATTGCAAATACCAAGATTATTAATTTCATTTCTCCTCATACGCTGCTGTATCTCCCAGCGGGCCATATCTGCATAAATTAAAATATCAGGATTTGAAACGATTAGTGAAGCACCATGCCCGTAAATCAGAATTGTCCCTTTCTGAAAATTTTCTATATTTTTTTTGGTCTGAGAAAGTTTTTCTTTATCAAGAAAATCAATCATGTTCAACCGTGTCATAAATCCAAATACCCTGTCATCAGTCACATCAGGATAAGTTAGAGCTTTGATTTTTTCTTCTGTATGAAAAGAATCTGATGATAAAACAATGTGGTCCGGACCTAAGTAATCAATTAATGAATTTAGTATTTCGTTATGGTTAACTCCCTGATAGCATTCGATAACAATTTGTATTTTTTCTTTATTAATCCGGGTTATTTTGTTTCTTATTTCTTCATAAATATTATTCCACCCAGCGAAAAAGTCATTTCCTCGCTCCGCCACTTGTATTATAGGAGCTTTATTAAAATTTGAATTCAAGCTCATTTAATCAATTATTTGACAAACAGCTTCTTTGGAATTATCCCCCTGTTTGTTGATATATTAATAATGTAAATACCCGGGGAAACGTTTCTGCCAGGAAATTCAATGTAATCCATCCCGTATTCTGTATGAAAATATCCTTGCTGAATCATTTTCCCCTCTATGGATAATAACTCAGCTTTTGTGACAGAACCTGCCAGACCTGAGATATATATACAAATTTTATCATATGTTGAGAATGATGTTGGAAATACTTTTATTTCTTCCTCAGGAAATTTATTGTCTTGCCGAGAACCATTTATAACGGGACTATGTTCCACTGCATAAGCAACTCTTAATATGGCAGAGGCGGCAGCCGCTTGTCCCATCATAAGGATTGAGGCTGGTATTATCTCCCTTCTGTCAAGATTCCATCTCCCGTAATTGTCGTCATAATCGCCCGGATAATATCCAAGCTTGTCTTTGCCATAAAAGACCAGATAATCAATTATATCTTTTGATATATCGAGATATTTTCCTTCACCGGTCAGGTAATACATATCTATCAGAGCATCTATCATATCATCCCCTCCCCAGAATGAATTCTCATACAATCCCTTACCCTGCTTATACCAATAAGTGATTGCTTTATCCATCATTCCCAACCCATCACTTCGATACTTCGCATCACCGGTTATCTTGTACAGTTCAATAGCCAATTGAATTACATGCGTTGTCTGGTATGCCCTGAATCCTGCCCCGTTACGGGGCTGCCCATTAATAATGCCAGAATAACTCCAGGATGCATTCTGGTAAAATGTATATTGATGAAAAAGCAGGTACGATGGATCTTTCAGAAGGATTTCAGGATTATTAAGCTGTTCATAATATGATATAGCTTCGTCCAGATATTTTGATTCATGCGTAAGATTATACAATAATGCTGCGCCAAGTCCGGTCTGATTTACGGCCATTGAATAAAACATTCCCTGGCCCAATTCACTCTCATGCTGAGGCAATCCCCAGAACTGGTCACGGTCGTTATTGTTATAATCATAAGCAAGTCCTGCCCTGTCCAGAATACCTTCCTGCTCCAACAGCGGATAGATTTCTGCAAACTGAATTATCAACAAGCCATTATCATCATAGAATCTTTGCGGTTCACCCGGAAAAGCCGCATATCCGACTTTACCCCCGGCCGTTGATTTATATTTGTCAAGGGCATAGGTATAGAATCTTAAAACAGTTCTGTATTTATCAGGATTTATCCTGTATCCGTTCTTAAATGCCCTTAACAGATGACTTGCCGGCCATATATAACTGACCCCGGCAATAAAATCTCCATCCGCATCAATCGATTCCGCAAATAAACCGGCAATGCCGTTGTAAAAATCTTTCCTTATCCTGTCAAGTAGTTTTTCACCATAATATTGATATGAATTATTATACAACTGTGCATAAAGGGTTTTAATATTACTCTCACCATTTTCTCCCATAGCTTTGACAACTATCGTATCTGAACTAAAGTTTTCAGCTGAAGGATAATATATGAGACAGACAGAATTTCCTGTATCGGGACGGACAATTGCCGTACCAATGCTGCCTTGTTTTTCAATTAGCCATTGCACTATCTTAATATTCTCAACCCATAGGTTTATGGAATCCGGTTCAGAAATATTAATATAAAGCTTTGAATCCCCGAGGATAACAGGAGTTTCGGCACACAGGTTATTATCCCTCAAATGAATAATAGATTTTATAATCCTGTTATTATAACCGGATGCGTGATAAAAATATGATTGATTAGAATAATAATCAAAATCAGGGAAATACAACGGGAATACATATTCCGTTTTATTGATCTCACAAAAATTTTCTGACCACCCGGCCAGGCAAAAAATACAAAGCACAAATGATATATATAAATTCTTTAGTATTACCATAAATTCTTAGTTTTCAAAAATCAATGTTCTTACTTCAAAAGGTATTAAATTTATGTCTGCATCCGATTTTGCTATCTTTTTTTCAGAAAAATTGCTTTCCCACAATTCGTACCCGGGAAAAAGTTTAAGTTTTAAAGTACCTTCCTTCCTGGAAATATTGAATAACCGCATTACATATCCATGACCGGTTTTTAATGGTTTCAGCGATGTAACCATTATTCCATCTCCCTGTATTCCGATAACAGGGAAATCTCCATCCAGTGGGTGATGTACCAGGGGCAACAGCGGCTGGAAATATTCCGTTCCGAATTTAGCGGTTTCAAACAGATCAAAGCTTTCATGTACCCTAAGCCTGTATCGAAAATACATACTCCCTTCTTGTGAAGCGGGAAAGTTAGTATGCCATTGATTATCCATCACAATTGATTCCAGATTAATATAATTACCATCGCCTGTTTTCTGCTTGTGGATCTTTACTAGAGGAGCATCAAGAGAAACCATCGTATAACCTTTTTCCTGGTTTGAAACATCTATGAAATGCTGTATTGTATAAAAGTCATTATGAGAACCTGGAAGCAGATCTGTTTCCGGATTAACAACACCCCATGGGATCTCATATAATACCCTTGAATCTCTTATATACAGCGGGAAATTGAATGACATTATTTCTTTTGTCCTGACAGATTTTTTATCCACGTTATTAATTAATTCCACATAATTTTTATTGTAACCTAACCTGATTTCCAGTGAAAGATAATTACATCCTGAAGCCGAGAATTCAACCTGATATGAACCAACCAATGGACCGGATTCTTTTATAACAATTGATTTTACAGCCCCGAAAAGTGTATCTGTGAGTTCACCGGACCCTGAAATATATTGACAATAAGCTTTTAAGAAATCCTTGATTACTAATCCTGTAACTTTATGTTTCAGGATAAAATCCTTATCTTCTGTAATCTGTATTATATAGTATTGATTTTCAATAATTTCATTGTTTATTTCTATACCTTCCCGCTTTTCCGCTATTTTGTCTTCTATACTAAAGGTTTGTTTTCTATAAGCCGGTATACTATCTGTAAGTATTGCCAGTTCGCCTGATGTTATTCTTTGCGATAAAATTTGCTTCCCTTTTTCATCTGTAACATAATCACCGGCTGATGATAATTTTTCCGGGATATAAACGATATCTGATCTTGTCCACGAATTTGTATTAAAGACATCTATCGTATTATTATTTTGGTGGAAGTTTTTTTCTTCCGCAGATACTTGATCCAATAAAATGTTCAATTCATTTTCCGCTTCATAAGCATAATTCCTCTTAATATCCCATTGCTTTTTAACATCAGGATCATCCGGATGTGTGACGCTTTTATATGATCCCCATGTATGTTCGGTGAACAACAGGATTTTTCGCCAGATCTTTGTGAAATACCCATGGGCAAATTTCTCAGGATTAATTAATGCATAAAGTGTTTCAAGTTGCAGAATTTTTTCAGTATTATTACGATTTATGCCCGTTTCCCTGGCCCCGGAAGCAACTCCATTGGTCCAGTATTCATTATAATCTCCTGTTAATGAAGGGATAACATCTTTATAGGCTTTTTCAAAATCAATAAAAAAATCAGATACGGAACTTATTTTAACGGAAGGATTTACATACTTTTCATTCCATTTTTTTACAACCCCCGGCAGGTCCGGATCCAGCGGCGCATTATCTGTCATTGTCCAGGCAAAGGGTATTATGTTATAAGTGTACCCGTTCTTTTTAATATCATCAAGGTATTTGAAAATAAATGGATCCAGAAACATTGTTTCCGGATTCTTAGCATAGAATGGTTCTTCAAGACCTGTAAGATAATTTGGTATATATCTGCCTTTTAAATGATACCCGAGGTTATAATAATAAGTCTGGAAATGAAGTATGCTGGATTTCCCCGATGGACTTATCCAGTAAAACGGATAATTTTCCAGGCTTTTGTCCTCCATGACATTAGGCATGTTCATCATATACTTCATTTCCGTTTGGTTCATGGCAGGCACTATACCCCATGACATTCCAGGTAAATCTACCTGCTGGGCTGAACTGACTGGTAATTTATATTTGTCCCTTAGATACTGGCCATATTCGAACAGATGCAACAGCTGTTCTGAATTGCTAATGCTTGTATTAATACTTGAATATGATCCGTCAAGATTAATCCAGCCCTTTTTCACAGCCATGATAAATCTGTTGCGTTTCCAGACATTATTGTCGTTTAAATATTCCTCAACAGGCCATAATACCTCTACATTCCACCGGAAACGGGAGCCTTCGGGATAATTTTTTGTTTCCCTGGCCAGTTTAATGGCGTAATCAATATTGTTTTTGTGAAATTCCAGTACTTTATCTTTAATATCAGTATATCCGATATCAACATGTGACTGAGGTATTAAATACACTGTCCACTTCCTGGGAGGGGGAATAATAAAAGGTTTTTCAAATGTTCTATCTGCATTCCGGATTATTACCCGGATGTTATTATCATTGTCAAATGGGATAGAGAGATATACAGGCACTATGCCAATTGGTTCAGGATAAGCTTTAAATTGAACCGTATCTTTATTCCGAAGATATTCAATTATTATCTCATCATCTCCATAAACAATTCCTTGCTGGAAATATAAATTACACAATCTCTGTGAAACTGTTCCCTGCAATACCCTGTCTGTCCCTTCCAGTTTTATTGCTTCCAGGACTGGAACTGTTATGGTGGTAATAAACTTTACTTCACTAAGCCCATATATATCGGACCCGTAATTTCCATCTTCTTTATCTGCTGTCATTACTACATACTTTGCCATTAAGCCTTTACAGTCAATGATCATGCTTTTTAGTAAGCCATTGGCTGCATTGGCTTCCGGAACAGACCAGAATTCGTGCTCATCATTTTTCAACAAATCCCATTTTCGGCCATCATCTGAATACTGAATGTATATTTTATTCAAACCTCTTGCAGTAAATTCCGGCTGATTATGATTCCATATCCATATTTCCTTAACCGGGTAAATCCGGTCAAACTCAAAAGAAAGCCATACTTTCCCCCATAGGGTTCCGGGGAAGGCGCTTGAAATTTCCGGTGCTTCCTCAGAATGCCACATGGTATAAGCGCTCATATCATTGTCATGTAGAAAACCATCCAGCCCCGATTCATTGATCAGGTTTTCAGGAGGACAGCCGGTCGAATATGTACTTGAGGCGGTGACATTAATCGATGAACTGTTTATATATTTATAAACAGTTAACTGTGAATAACATGGATTTATGAAACCAATCAGGAATAATATTCCCCCTGAGAAAAGTCTCTTCTTCATCACTGCGGAATTTTCAAGTTGAAGGTTTGCTGAAAACAATTTGTCCTCAGCAAACCTTTTAAAGATAAAAATAGTGTAATTCTAATGTTGGATTTATTCCCGAAAATAAATTTTTATATCCTTATCTCCGGACTATCCAACTGAATAAGTATTGATACGTTGCCACTATTTAACAAGAAGTTTCTCAACCTGGCTTTGACCATTATTTACAAACCTTAAGAGATAAATGCCCTGAGATAAGTTTGAAATATTTATGTTTCTGACTTCGTTTGGCATCAGTATCTCACTTTTGATCAGTTTGCCTGTTACATCAAAAACGGTAAATGCAGTAACACTATTTTGTTGGTTTGTAAGAGTGATCATATCAGCGGATGGATTAGGATAAAAAGTTACATTTTGTTTCTCAGTTATCCTGGGTATCCCTGTACCTGTCAGGCTAAACCATTCAACTCCTGATTGAATTGAACCCGGATGATCCCCGGTGGCATCTCCAAGGGTGGTCCCGGTTCCTTCATTCATTTTCCAGTTAGCAACTAATCCAGTTTCATCTCCAACTAAAAAACCATTCATCGCACCTTTAATTTCTTCTTCCGTTCTGGCAACATTCCATATCCTTAAATCATACAGTTTACCTGTAAGTTGTCTCCTCCTCCATGTGGCACCCTCTCCTAAGATTAGATTCTGATCTGCAGCAACCATAGGCCCGGTTACATCCTGGTCAAGCATAAAATTACCATTAATATATACTTTCATGGTTGTTCCATCAAATGTGGCTGCAACATGTGTCCATTTAGCCGAATCCATTGTTTCATAGCCCGAAGCGATAACCCCCCAGTTATTAACTCCCAGGCCTAAAACAAATTCAGCACCAATATCAGGATAAAGTCTCAGGCAATATCCTCTTGGTCCTGTCGCTTCTGTCCAGTTTTCTGTGGCCAGAATGTAGTTACCGCCTCCCACCCATTTGTCGACGTATACCCAGGATTCAATTGTCATGTTAGCAGGGTACAGTGCTTCACTAAATCCACAATCAACAAAACTGTTTGTATCTGTCGCGTCAAATTTTAAAGCCCAGTCAGCATAGACTGCAGGTGAATCCGAGGAGCGGTCATACCATTCAACTCCTGATTGAATTGAACCCGGAAAACTACTGGTGGCATCTCCAAGAGTGGTTCCGGTTCCCTCATCCATTTTCCAGTTTGATACTAATCCTTCCTCATCCCCAATTAAAAATGTATTCATATTAGCTTTGATTTCTTCCTCGGTTCTGGCAACGCTCCAAATCCTTACATCATAAAGTTTTCCTGATAATTGTCTCCTTCTCCATGTTGCACCCTCTCCTAAGATTAGATTCTGATCTGCAGCAACCATAGGCCCGGTTACATCCTGGTCAAGCATAAAATTACCATTAATATATACTTTCATGGTTGTTCCATCAAATGTGGCTGCAACATGTGTCCATTTAGCCGAATCCATTGTTTCATAGCCCGAAGCGATAACACCCCAGTTATTAACTCCCAGGCCTAAAACAAACTCGGCACCAATATCAGGGTAAAGCCTGAGGCAATATCCCCGGGGTCCTGTTGCCTCTGTCCAGTTTTCAGTAGCCAGAATATAATTTCCGCCTCCCACCCAGGTGTCCACATATACCCAGGCTTCGATAGTTATATTGGCCGGATATAAAGCTTCATTAAATCCGCAATCAACATAACTGTTAGTATCTGTCGCGTCAAATTTTAAAGCCCATTCCTGAGCTTTAACAGTTCCTGAAATAATAATCAGAAACATACTTACCCAAAGAGTAATTTTCCTTTTCATAATGAATTAAAATTTAGATTAATAATTGAAATTGGTTGATTAAAAATTTCTAATATCCTGTATTTTGTATTAGATTTTCATTTACATCCATTTCTCTTTGAGGAATTGGAAAAAGTTTGTGTTTTTCCTGGATGTTTTTACCATTTGCAAGCATTACCTCAATTAGTCTGCCGGTTCTGACCAGATCAAACCATTTTTTACATTCAGCAACAAATTCATGTCTTCGCTCTTCATATACTGCTGATCTGAATTCTTCTTTTGAAAGACCCGATAATGCGGATAATCCTGCTCTGTCACGTACCTCATTTATCGCATCATAAGCATCCTGGTTTGGACCGGATACTTCGTTGGATGCTTCAGCATAAATCAAAAGAACCTCTGCATATCTGATGATCGGGAAATTGTTACCGGCTCTTGGAATATTCAGATCTGCATAGGCTTCCTGATCAAAGTATTTCCAAATATGTGGTGGGAATTTAATTATCCTGCCATCTTTCTGCCTTGGAAATTCAGATTTATAAGTAACAGGTACTCTTAAGTCCCCTGTTTCAAAACTATTCATCAGTGAAGTACTTGGAAGATATAATCCCAAACCGTTTCCTAGTCCAATATTTCTGGGCCAGTGGAGCCACATGGCAATAGATTCCCTGCCCTCAATATCACGGTCAAACTGCACATCAAAAATATGTTCAATGCCATTTTTTTCCTGAGGATCAAAAACATCAGCAAAGTCTTCAAATAAATCATAATAATTCATATCCATTACTTCCTTTGCCTTATCACTGGCCAGCGTGAAATATGGGATCCCAAGATTCATGGGTTCTCCTGCTATGGTTAAATAAACGCTTGATAACATTGCTTTTGCAGCTCCTTTTGTAGCTCTTCCTGG
>CAZEKO010000018.1:13226-20115 GCA_964512775.1 uncultured Bacteroides sp.
TTGGTCTGTCCGCATCAGCAGGACCAAACCGGTAGTTTTCAAGTAATACAAGATCCGGAGTCAACTCTCCCGGCCTTAGGTCAATATCATCACTGATCATATCGATAGTCGGGAAAAGATGGTTGTTAAACAGATCATAAGAATTAAGCTGGCTATAGGCAGCTATTGTTGCAGCATATGCATCCGCCTCTGTCCTGTAAAAGTTTTCCGGTGTTAAAAAAGAATCAGGTACCTCATTTAAGAAATCTTTACACGCATTTAACCCTATGATAAATCCGATAAATGCAAAAAGAATTATTCTTTTTATATTATTTTTCATCACTTTATGGTTTAAAAAGAGACTTTTATTCCCAGGTAATAGTTTTTTGTGTTGGGATATGAACCCCAATCATAACCACTTGCCAGATAGTTCTTTCCGAAGAAATTCACTTCAGGATCAAAGCCGGTATAATTTGTTAAAGTCAGAATGTTTTCGCTGGTAAAGTAAATCTTCAGATATCCTAATCCTTTTATTTTCAGCAAATTACTTAAGTCGTATGATATTGTAAGCGTTTTTAGCCTCAGGTACGAACCATCCTCCACAAACCGGTCCATTTCATAGGCATCCTGCATAAATGCTGCCGCGCGTTGAACTTTTGCATCCCTGTTATCAGGTGTCCACCTGTCAAGAACTGTTGTAAACTGATTATATAATCCATTGGGATATTCATGTGACAAAAGATTACCATTCCATATATCATTTCCATAAGAGCCCTGAATGAATAAAATCAATTCGAAGGCTTTGTATGAAAAAATATTCAACATCCCTCCAAAAAATTTTGGTTCAGAGATGCCGATCAATTGACGGTCATCCATATTTATCACCCCATCCTCATTAAAATCCATATACTTAATGTCTCCTGGACTTGCCCCTGACTGGGCCGATCCTGCAATTTCCTCATCTGTTTGAAACAAACCATCTGTTTTAAGTCCATAGAATAAGCCAATGGGTTTTCCTACGACTAACCAGCCGGGATCAAGCTGGTTTATCCTGCTTGGTATAGGAATAGCTTCTTCGCCGGCCAGGCTTAACAATTTATTACGATTTAAAGCAATATTGAAATCTGTTGTCCATTTTAATTCTCCGACAAGGTTTTTTGTAGAAATCGTCAGTTCTAAACCCTGATTTTGAACTGATCCGATATTTTCCAGAGCAGTGGGGAAGCCAGATGAAATGGGAAGGTTAACATATAAAAGCAAGTCTTTTGTCTTTTTGAAATAATAGTCAGCAGTCAGTTGTACTCTGTTCTTAAAAAATCCGGCGTCTAAACCCACATCAAACTGATTGGTGGTCTCCCATTTCAGATCAGGATTTGCAATCTGGATCGGCCTATATCCGACTATTTTGTTCCCGTTTATAGGATATGAAGTCGATCCAAGTACGGCCAGTGATTGATAACTTGCAACATCCTGGTTTCCTGTACTTCCGTAACTTACGCGGACCTTTAAAAGACTTAGTCCTTCAAAATTTGAAAGGAATTCCTCCTCAGAGATTTTCCAGCCAATGGCAAATGAGGGAAAGAAACCATATTTATTCCCGGTACCAAATTTTGATGATCCGTCAACCCTGGCATTCAGGGAAACAAGATATTTATTAGAATAATTATAGTTTATCCTCCCGAGATAGGATAGCATTTTCCAACCATAAGAATATGAAAAGGGAAAGGAAGATACGATGGAGGCTCCACCAAGATTATCATACTTTAAGATATCTTCAGAAAATCCTTCAACACCTACCCGGTTCACTTCATTTTTTGAGGTCTGTGCCGTAAATCCCAGAAGCAGATTTATATCGTGCTTCTGATTAAAGTTTTTACTATAATTCAGAGTGTTTTCGTTAAGAACCGAGTAGTTTGACAAATTCCCTATCCCGGCGCTTCCTTTAGGATCATAACCGGCCAGAATATAACTCGGATAGTAATAAACTTCCTTATTAAATCCTGCGTCAACACCCAGGGTTGTTCTGAAAGATAAACCTTCAGTAATTTTGAATTGCAGGAACGTATTTGTTATTGCCCTGTTAGTGTTTAATTTACTGTCAGCTTCTTTTGCCAGTGCAACCGGATTACCGGTGAAAATACTTCTGTCATTCATCAAAGTATATTCTCCGTTTTCATCTTTCACAGGTAGAATCGGATTAAACATCATAGCTGTGTTGACAACACCCCAACTGGCAGTTTCAATATTATTTGACTGAACATTACTTATATTTAAATTTGTCCCAACCGTTAACCAGGATTTAATATTCATATCAAGTCCAATTCTCAGGGCAATTCTATCCATGTCTGTATTATGAATAATGCCATCCTGACTGAAATAGTTGGCACTAAGGAAGTATTTTAAGTTTTCCTGTCCACCACTGAATGACAGGTTCATGTCCATGGTCGGAGCCACCCTGAATAATTCATCTTGCCAGTCAGTACCCTCTCCAAGGGAATCCGGATTTGGATATTCAGGTGCAAGATTTTCGTTTTCAAGGGCTTCATTTACCATTTCTGCATATTCCCGGGCATTAAGCATATCCAGTTTTTTACGTACCTTTTGATATCCATAGCTGAAATTCAGATCAATATTACCTTTCCCGGATTTGCCGCGTTTTGTAGTAATCAACACAACTCCGTTTGTCGCTCTTGCTCCATATATTGCTGTAGCTGAAGCGTCCTTTAATATTTCAACGGATTCAATATCATTGGGATTAATGGTTGCCAATGGATTCAATGGTCCACCGCTTGTCATATTTGAACTTAATTCCCACTCGTTACTGGATATTGGAAAACCATCAATTACATATAAAGGTTCATTTCCGGCATTGATTGAATTATTGCCGCGTATCTTTACTGAAATAGCCCCACCGGGTTTAGCCGAAGTTTTAGTGATCATCACACCTGCTGCTTTCCCCTGGAGTAACTGTTCTACTGAGCCTGTCTGGCTTAATTCACTATCTTCAATGGAGATTGAAGACACAGAACCCGTTAAGTCGGATTTCTTAACTGTACCGTATCCAATTACCACAACCTCATCCAAAGCTTGTACATCCTCAATCAATTGTATATTAATGACGGTTCTGTTTCCAACCAGTTCTTCCCTGGTGGCAAAACCTACGAATGAAAAAGTAATTACTGAATTTTCTGAAGCTACTGTCAGAGTATAAGTACCATTAAGATCAGTAATGGTGCCGTTCATCGTTCCCTTCTCCAGTATGTTAACACCTGGAACAGAATTTCCATTTTCCTCAGATACTTTACCTGAAATTTTAACTCCTGGCTGTTGAGAAAAGCTTATTGCTGTTAAATGGACCAGGAAAAAGGCGAAGCAAAAGGTCCTCTTCATGATTTGATTTATTAATAAATAGTTTTTGTTTCAATTACATAAAGATTTTTTATTCATCGGACATTGATGGAGGTCTTATATAATCAGGCTGACACCAATTTTTATTTGGCGCATCACTCATTAACAGTTCCAGTATTCCACCCCTGATAAGTTCATCATGATATATCCAGGGTTTGTTCAATTCCTTACCATTTAAAAGTGCATGATCTATATATGTGCTGTTTTCTGATGTTCTGTTCACCTTAATTTTAAATTTTCCCCCCTGATAATATTTACTATCCAAATGAATGACAATTTCATCAAATACCGGGCTTCCCAACTGGTAAGTTGGGGACCTGTTAGCACCTCCCTGAACATCAAAAAGGCCCATCGATGCCAATACAAACCAGGCACCTAACTGGCCCTGGTCCTCATCCTGTCCGTAGCCATACCCATGTAAAGGTGTAATTCCATAAAATGAATCACATATTTTACGAGTCCATTTTTGTGTTAACCAGGGTTTTCCTGAATAATTGAAAAGAAATGATATATGAAGACTGGGCTGGTTACCATGGTTATATACCGCTTCAAGGCCGGAAAAACTGTGTATTTTTTTACCACCTCCGAATTCAAGTTTTTCAGATTCAGAGAATATGGAATCAAGCTTATTGTTGAAATTATCGCTGCCCATTATTGATATTAATCCTGAAACATCATGGGGTACATACCAGGAATATTGCCAGGAATTGCCTTCCTGGAAACCATTCCAGACCATTTCAGGAGTGAAATCAACCACAAAAGAACTATCCCTTTCTTTGGGTCTCATGAACATAATAGAATGATCGAACAGGTTTTTATAACCTTCGGCCAGACGGCGAAAATGCTGATAATCTTCCTCTTTATCTAACTGTATTGCCAATTCAGAGGCAGCATATGAACTAAAACAATATTCAAGGGTATGTGAGCCAGAAAATTTCCATCCTCTCCATATCACATCATTAGGTATATATCCATTTTCGATAAAATCTTTTACATCATATTTACCCACACCCACAGGGCGTTCCTGCCAGCCTGTTTCATTCTTTTTTATAGCCTCAAATGCTTTTTCTATATCAAAGTCACGGATCCCATGATTCCAGGCTGATGCAATTGCCACACTTAAGAAGTTAGAAGGCACTCCCGGTACATAACAACCCTGTGCTATACCATCAGGCAACCAACCACAATCATTATAGTAATCTAAGTGACATTTAACATAATCGCTTAATATCTCAGGATATGCCAGTGCCCAGACCTGTTCAAGGTTCCAGAATGCTCCCCAGGTTGCATCACTGTTAAAATGAGAATATTGGGGTTTGCCATTTTTATCTAACGGGATTTTACCAATTTCACCGGAACATTTTGGATATGATCCATCCACATCATTTGATATACCCCGTCCAAGTAAAACATGATACAATCCCGTATAGAACTTAACTAGATTTTCATCCGTACTTCCTTTCACTTCAATTATTCCAAGCATCTCATTCCATTTTTTCTGTGCCTCAGACCTGGCCATATTAAATGAGCGGTCTTCCGTTTCTGCAATTAAATTTTTCCTTGCATTTTCGATACTCGTATAGGAAAGCCCAACCATGATTTCAATGATCTCATTCTCATATGTTCCGAAAGTCAAATATAATCCGGCACCTTTACCCCTGATTGAATTTCCGTTTTCAATAATTGAATCACCCACAAAAACACCGGTATTATCCGGATTCCTGTTTAGTTTTGCAACGAAATACATTTTTACATCACATTCCGGATGATAGTTTTCAACATATACGGGATATGTAACTATATAGCCCTCAATTTCATTCTGATCAGTATATCTCACGCTGGCATCAATGACAGGACCGCTTTCTCCCTGGCGGTTTCCAACATCAAAGAGAATTCTTGATTGTTTTGAAGCAGGAAAAGTGTAACGATGAAATCCGACTCTTTCTGTGGCGGTTAACTCAACAAGAATTTTGTAATCTTCCAATTCAACAGAATAATACCCAGGCTCTGCTTTTTCTGTTTCTTTTTTGAATCCAGATCTGTATCCGGAAATTGTATCCTCCAGGTCACCAGGAACAGTTAATAATTCCCCAACGGTTGGCATAATAACTAATCCTCCTATCTGAAATTCATGGAAATGACCAAATCCCTCAATTGAAGCATGTCTAAAGTCGTACCCGACTGGTTCCCATCCTCCCTGGTTCCCATAGTGAGCATCTGTATGCGGTCCGAGTTTGGCCATTCCCATTGGAACCGACGCCGGTGTAAAGAAAAACCATCTGCAGTGAATTGAACCAATGAAGGGATCGGCATATTTAATGAAGTTTCCAGAATTATTGCAACCTGATAATACAAATAAACTTATGATTAGTGTTAACTGACAGATTCTCATGGAAATAGGCCATAAATGTAAGCATGTTTAAACATACTTACATAAACAAAAATAGAATTTATTTTTTATATTCCAAACTTTTTAACAAAATTTGTACAAATGTTTAAACATATTATATTATTCCAAAATGAATTTTACGATTGATCCTTACAGCCCGATACCTTTACATTATCAGATTGAGCAATTTCTCAGAGAATTAATTAAAAAGGAAGAATACATTAGCGGGAAATTGTTGCCAACTGAAGTTGAATTGGCTAAAAGGCTTGGTACATCAAGGAATACTGTGCGCCAGGCAATAAATAAACTGGTTTCTGAAGGATTATTAATCAGGAAAAAGGGATTCGGAACGATTGTATTACAACATCAGTTATATACGAAAGTTTCTAACTGGTTTAGCTTCACTAAAGAACTTCAATCACGGGGAATGAAAGTAAAGAATTATGATCTTAATTTCCAGAAATTGATTCCCCCGATTGAAGTATCGATTTTTTTCAAGATATCCCAGAAAACAGAAGTTTATAAACTTGAAAGACTTCGGGGAAATGAAAAACTGCCATTTGTATATTTTATCTCCTATTTTAATCCCAGCATCGGATTGACTGAAAATGAAGATTTTTCTATCCCGTTATATGAAATGCTCCAAAATAAATACAAAATAGTTGCAAAAACTTCAAATGAAGAACTTATGGCTACCAGAGCTGATAAGTTCCTGGCAGAAAAGCTAAGTGTAGGTGAATGTGATCCAATTCTTGTCCGAAAAAGATTTGTATATGATAAAAAGAAGATGCCAATTGAATTTAATATAGGATATTATATAGGGGAAAAATTCACATATATACTTGAGAGCGAAAGAAAATTTTAATGTTAATTATAATCATTAATAAAATTTTTGTAATCGCACCTCAATTCCCTCTTTCCTGTTTCACTTTTGTTTCACCAGCTTTAAAATAACAGAGGTTTTTGTTTTATAACTACTTCAAAATTGGTCTATTTCAAAAGCTTCTTATAGTACCTGTTCCTTCGTTTAAACATTTTTTCAAAATAGTCAATCCTTGCATCTCTGTAGTCGAATATGACCGGTGGATTTTCTGACCGCTGGATCCTGCCAAT
>CAZEKO010000019.1:0-1721 GCA_964512775.1 uncultured Bacteroides sp.
GTTCCCGGATCGACAGTACTTATTGCCGGTGAACCGGGGATCGGTAAATCAACTCTTGCCCTTCAGCTTGCACTATTAATGAGTGACCTGAAAATATTATATATATCCGGTGAGGAAAGTGCAGAACAAATCAGGCTGAGAGCAGAACGGATAGGGAAATTGCATGAGAATTGTTTTATACTTACAGAAACATATCTTGAAAGTATACTGGATCAAATTTCAGGTTTCTCTCCGGATCTGGTTATTATTGACTCTATTCAAACATTATACACTGATCTTATTGATTCCTCCCCAGGAAGCGTTGCACAGATCAGGGAATGTTCCAGCCGTTTAATACGATACGCCAAAGAATATCATATTCCTGTTATACTGATAGGTCATATAAATAAGGAAGGCCATATTGCTGGACCAAAGGTTCTGGAACATATTGTAGATACAGTGCTTCAGTTTGAGGGAGATGATGTCAATTTGTATCGCCTTCTTCGGTCGGTAAAAAACCGTTACGGTTCAACTGCTGATCTGGGTATTTTTGAAATGACCGGAACCGGATTGAAAGAAGTAATTAATCCTTCTGAAATACTTCTTTCTCAATATGACGAAAACCTGAGCGGGACTGCAATAGCTTCTACAATAAATGGTATAAGACCTTTTCTCATTGAGATTCAAGCCCTTGTCAGTAGTGCTGTCTATGGAACACCTCAAAGATCAAGTACTGGATTTGATCTCAGAAGGCTCGGTATGCTGCTGGCAGTTCTTGAAAAGAGGGCAGGATTTCGTCTTTCTGCCAAAGATGTCTTCCTTAATATTGCCGGGGGTCTTAAAATTTATGACCCTGCTATTGACCTGGCAGTAATAGTTTCTATTCTTTCTTCAAATAATGATTATCCGGTAGATCACAAAATATGTTTTGCAGCTGAAGTAGGATTGTCAGGTGAAATCAGACCGGTTACCCGAATTGAACAGAGAATAGCCGAAGCGGAGAAACTTGGATTTACAAAAATTTTTGTCTCAAAATATATTAACCGTAAGACCACCAATATCACCCGGTTCAAGATAGGTATAGAATTTGCAGGAAAAGTAGAAGATGTAGTTAAACGGTTATTTAAGTAATTTTTAATGTCGTTGTCATGGGAGAAAGCCTTCTAATAATACCTGACTATAAACCTGCAGCACAACCTTACCCAATTCAGGCTCCCGAAATACCAACTGGCGATACATATTATTTCAATACAGAAAGTGGCTTGAAATATCAGGTCAGATTTGGAAAGAAAAGAGATAATTACCTTGGAAATATTGTGAATTTCAGTGTGCTTAGTGAAGAATTTGAAGATGAATATTCAGAGACCAACCGTGGAGAAGTGTATAGAGTTATTTCAACAGTAATTGAAATAATCCGGATATTTCATAATTATCATATGCACTCAGACTCTTATGAATTTACGGGTGAATTCAAAGACACAAAAGATTCCAGAGAAGCTAGCATAAGAACCAGACTTTACTTCAAGTACGCCAATTTGATACTTGATAAAGGATGGAAACCTTTTCTTGAAGGAAATAAAGTTATTATAAAAAAAATAAGGTGAACAGAATAAGGGAAATATTTACCAGGTCTTACTTAAAATCTTCTTCCCATAACTCATCATCAAGGTAATTAGCTTTTATATCATTTACCTGGCAATCGATCTGCACTTTAAATCCGGGAGGTTTTTCAAAAATATCTT
>CAZEKO010000019.1:1821-18089 GCA_964512775.1 uncultured Bacteroides sp.
ATCATGAGATAGGCAGTCTGGGCACTAATTGCTTCATTCTGATCCGGCAGAAAAGTAGAAATGATATTCCCGTTTTTGTCCTCTATTCTTGTCACAAAAATAGGTTCAATATATACCCCCTTGTTTGAAAATGTGTTAAATGCACCTACCATTTCATAAAGAGATACATCAGATACACCAAAAATTATTGATGGAACGGGCATAATAAAACTTGTAATCCCCATTTTTTTCACAACATCATCGATAATAGTCTGTGGTGGAAATTGTTTGACCAGCCAGGCTGAAATATTGTTCACTGAATGTGCTAATCCCCACTTCAGTGTCACCATTTTCCCGAGGAATTCCTTTCCACCTGGACTTTTAGGGGACCAGGTAGAATCCTGATCAACGAAAGTCTGGGGAACATTAGGTATCCTGTAGCAGGGTGAATATCCTTCCTGCATTGCAAGAGTATATAAAAAAGGCTTAAAAGTGGAACCTGCCTGACGTTTTCCAATTTTTACATGATCATATTTGAAATACCGGAAATCAGGTCCACCTACATAAGCTTTTACGAAACCAGTACTGGGATCCATTGACATTAAACTCGCCATTAAGATATATTTATAATACAGTATTGAATCCATCGGACTTAATACCGTATCTATATCTCCTCTGGTCCATGAAAAAACTTTCATAGATACAGGTGTTTTAAAATTTCTCATAATGGAATCCTGCGCTATCCCTGCCCTCCTTAGCATCCTGTAACGATCTGTATTCCTCATGGATCGTTGAATAATTTCATCAATTTGTCTGCGGGTCAAATCCTTTGCGAAAGGTGCATTTTTTTCCCCCTCTTTTTCTTTATAAAAAGTTTCCTGCAGATATCCACTCATGTGTTCAATAACCGCTTCTTCAGCATATTTTTGTAAAGTTGAATTTACAGTTGTATAAATTTTTAAGCCGTCTCTGAAAATATTATAAGGTGATCCATCGGGTTTAAAATTCTTGTTTGCCCACCCGTATAATGGATTGGTCTCCCATTCAATGCTATCTCTCTGAAAAAAACTATACATAAAATATTTATCCCTGTCAGGTTTTTCAGCACTTATGGTCATCTGTAAATATTGTCTGAAATGTGTAGCCAGACCGCGTGTATGGTCCTGCACCATATAATTAAGTATTATTGGCATAACATTCAATGAATCAAATTCCTCGTCAGTTATATAATTATATTTTCTCATCTGGTTCATTACGATATTCCTTCTCCACAGAGCTTTTTCCGGATTTAAAACCGGATTATACTTTGTCTGGGCTTTGAGCACACCTATCAGTAAAGCTGCCTGTTCCACTTTCAATGAATCTGGTGATATATTAAAAAAGGTTTTGGCAGCAGATTTTATTCCGTATGAATTACTCCCAAATGGTACAGTATTCAAGTACATTACAAGAATTTCATTTTTGGTATAATTCCGTTCAAGCTTTATTGCAGTATTCCATTCTTTAAATTTATTCACACCAAGGTGAAGTTTTTGAATTAATCCCCATTTGTAATAAGTTGTATCCCTTGGATATAGATTCTTGGCAAGCTGCTGGGTGATGGTGCTCCCTCCTCCAGAACTTGTCCGACCCATTAAAATTGATTTTAACAATACTCTTGCCAGGCCTCTTGCATCGATACCTGAATGTTTGCGAAAACGAATGTCTTCTGTAGCAATAAGTGCATTTACAATGTTTGGGGAAAGTTCCTCAAAACCAACATATGTCCTGTTTTCCAAATAAAAATTCCCTAACAGTACACCGTCTTCAGAATAAACTTCAGAAGCAAGGTTGTTTTGTGGATTTTCCAGATCCTGAAAAGTTGGAACATATCCAAGTTTGCCTTTACCCAGTAAAATAAAAAGTAATATCAGGACCAGTAAAGGGATGCTATAAATAGTCCAGAGTCCAACAAGATAAAGCTTTCTGCGGCGGGGAATATCTGTCATACAACCTACGATTTGCTTCAAAATTAACAATAATTTGATTTAAAATTTGGAAGTTCACAACCCTTTTCTTTTACTTTGTGCCAATAAAAAACGGAGGGACAGGGTATGCATGAGAATTTGGTAATAGTTGAATCACCAGCAAAAGCAAAGACTATAAGCGATTTTTTGGGTAAAGATTTCCTTGTGAAATCAAGTTTTGGACACATCAGGGATCTTTCAAAAGATGATTTTGGCATTGATTTAAAGAATAATTATAATCCACACTATATTATTCCACAGGATAAAAAAAATATTGTAAATGAATTGAAATCTGCGGCCATTGATGTTAAGTTGATTTGGCTGGCAACTGACGAAGACAGGGAAGGAGAGGCAATTGCATGGCATCTGGCTGAAGTTTTAAGCCTTTCCCCGGAAAAAATTCGCAGGATTGTTTTTCATGAGATCACTCACGATGCAATTAATAATGCAATACAAAATCCAAGGGGTATAGACTATAACCTTGTAAATGCACAGCAGGCCAGGAGAATTCTTGACCGTATCGTGGGTTTTGAACTGTCCCCTGTTTTATGGAAGAAAGTAAAACCCGCGTTATCTGCCGGTCGTGTTCAGTCTGTTGCCGTCCGACTGCTTACAGAAAGGGAACGGGAAATCAATAGTTTTACAGCAACCTCATCTTACAGGATTATAGGGCATTTTAACTCAGGCAAGGAAGGGAAAATTCATCCTCTGCAGGCAGAATATCATGGCAGGCCTGTAACCAGGGAAGAAGTACTCGGGTTACTTGAGAAATGTAAAACTGCTGAGTATATTATAACAGATCTTGCAACTAAACCTTCTAAAAAAGCTCCAGCTCCGCCTTTTACGACTTCAACTCTCCAGCAAGAAGCCAGTCGTAAACTGGGATTTTCAGTTGCCCAGACCATGAGTGTAGCTCAAAGACTTTATGAAGCAGGGAAAATAACTTACATGAGAACAGACTCGGTTAATCTTTCCAATACTGCTCTTACAGCAGCTAAAAAGGTTATTGAGTCGGAGTTTGGAAGTGAATATTCAAAAACCCGTAACTTTAAAACTAAAACCAAAGGTGCCCAGGAAGCTCATGAAGCTATTCGCCCGACTTACATTAACAACAAATCAATATCCGGCAACAGGCAGGAACAAAGATTATATGAACTTATCTGGAAAAGGACGGTCGCATCCCAGATGAGTGAAGCTCTTATAGAAAAAACTACTATAGATATCAGCGCCTCCACTCTTGAAGAACCTTTTATAGCAACAGGAGAAGTTATCAAATTCGAAGGATTCCTGAAAATTTACCTCGAATCAACAGATGATGAAAATGAGGAGCAGACAAAGGATCTGCTGCCACCCTTAAAAAAGGGTGATAATCTTGAAATGGAGAAAATTGTTGCAACTCAAAAATATTCTCAGTCTCCTCCAAGATATACTGAAGCCAGTCTTGTAAAAAAGCTTGAAGAACTTGGCATCGGAAGGCCATCAACCTATGCTCCTACTATCTCTACTATCCAGAACAGAGGATACGCAATAAAAGAGGACCGCCATGGCAAAGTTCGTAATCTTACAGTCTTTACACTGGCTGATAATAATATTGAGGAGTTGCAAAAAACCGAAGTGTCGGGTACTGAAAAAGCTAAATTATTTCCAACGGATATAGGAATTCTGGTCACTGATTTCCTTGTTGAAAATTTTGGTAATATTCTTGATTATAATTTTACAGCTAACATTGAAAAAGAATTCGATAAAATAGCTGAAGGAAAGATTGAATGGACCGGTATGATCGACCGTTTCTATCCCTCTTTTCATGACCAGGTTACTGAAACTACTCTTACTAAATCCAAACCAACAGGAATGAGGAATCTGGGTAATGATCCTGTAACGGGCAAACCGGTTTATGTAAAATTAGGGCCGTTTGGTCCAATGGTCCAGATAGGCGAACCCTCTGATTCTCAGAAACCCAGATTTGCAAGTTTACTGAAAAACCAGAGTATGGGAACCATAACTCTTGATGAAGCTCTTGGCCTTTTCAATCTGCCTCGATCTCTTGGAAAATACGAAGACCAGGAGATAATTGCAGGGGTTGGGAAATTCGGTCCTTATATCCGGCATCAAAATAAATTTTATTCCCTGAAAAAGGAAAATGATAATCCTCTTACGCTTACACTCGATGATGCAATAACATTAATAATTGAAAAGAGAGACCAGGAGAAGAAAAAAATTATTAAGCAATTTCCCGAAGATAAGGAACTTCAAATCCTAAACGGGCGTTGGGGGCCATATATTAACTTTAAGAAAGAGAATTTCAGGATCCCTAAAAATATTAAGCCGGAAGAGCTTACTAAAGAACAATGTATTGAAATAGTTGAAAAAGCAAAAGAAAAGAAAAAAAAATCTGGTTAAATAATCCCCATCCATGGAATTGAAAAACTATTTCTCCCCGGTCAGCCTTGAAAAACCAGGCAACCATTTTTTATCGGACAAATCAATATTCTGCCGGAATATATCAATTCATACCCCCGATTTCCCAATAAGTGATCTCTCAGGGTACAAGGTTGCTATTGCCGGGATACCTGAAGACAGGAATGCAAAAATCAGGGGATCTTCAGCTGCTCCTGATATTATCAGAAACAAATTATATAACCTTTATCGTGTTAATCCTGCTTTGAAAATAATAGACCTTGGAAACCTTATATCAGGTAATTCAGTCCAGGATACTTATTACGCAATCCGTGATTTAATACTTGACCTCAAAGAAAAAGGGATCATTACAATCATTCTTGGAGGCAGCCAGGACCTTACCTATGGGATATATCTTGCATACGAAAAATTAAATTCATTATTTAATTTTGTCACCGTGGATTCCAGATTAGACCTGGGAATCATCCAGGATGAAATTAAACCTGAATCATACCTGATTCCCATTCTGTCTCGAAAAAAAGAATTGCTTTTTAATTATACCAACCTTGGTCATCAGAAATATCTTGTCGACCAGGAGGATATTGATTTCCTTCAACAGCAATTCAATGAGACATTACGACTGGGAGAAATTCATTCAAATGTCGCGATAACTGAACCTGTTCTCAGGGATAGTGCTTTTGTAAGTTTTGATTTTAATGCAATACGGCAAGGTGATTCACCGGGATGTACACATCCCTCACCAAATGGTTTGTATGGAGAGGAAGCTTGCCAGATATCAAAATATTCAGGACTTGGCACTTCACTGATGGTTTTCGGGCTATTTAATATACTCCCTGCTGCTGATATCCATGAACAGACATCTCATCTGGCAGCTCAGATGATATGGTATTTTATTGAAGGAGTGTCCCAGAGAAAATATGAAGAGCCAAGTGGTAAATCAACATTATTCAAAAAATTTATTGTCAGTTTCACCGGGAAAGACCGTGAAATAGTATTCTACAAAAGCCTGGAATCAGAACGGTGGTGGTTTGAAGTCCCAATAATTTCAAGCAACCGGCAAAAAAAGATACTTATCTCCTGTTCTCATGAAGATTATCTGAGTGCCTGTAATCAGGAAATCCCTGATCGCTGGTTAAAAGCATTCCGGAAGCTTAACTGAATAAGGAATTTTACTTTTTCCTGATCTTCTTTGAAACTTTATTTAAAAATCAGAGTATAAATGCTTTGTAACGTCCTTCTTTATTAACAACTTTTTGTTAATAAAGCTTGTCATTGAATATTATTTTTACTTATTTTACCTTTTTTTGAGAGCATTACAGGGGATTAGCGAAATTTTCGAAATCAGACCTATGAAAAAAGGCGTATTTGCAGTTTTGATATTATTGGTTTCTGTGGATGCATTTCCCCAACAGGATCCTCAGTTCAGTCAGTACATGTTTAATCTGACTTCTGTAAATCCTGGTTACGTTGGAAGTACAGATATGATCAGCCTATCACTTATCAATCGTCAACAATGGGTTGGATTTGATGGTGCACCAGGGACCACTTTTTTTCAGGCCAATGCTCCTGTAAAACCCTTTGGAATAAAAAGCGGAGTAGGACTTTCAATAATGAATGACAGGATTGCATTTAATAAAGACCTTGGAATTAACGCTTATTACGCTTACCGGCTGGATATTGGACCCGGTACTCTAGGGATTGGTTTGAATGTAGGTCTTATCAATAAAGCCCTTGATGCCAGCTGGGAAATTCCGGGTGAGCTGGGAACTGATTTTACTCCACCTGAAAATGATCCTGCTATACCGGATGAAAAAGAAAGCAGGATGGCTTTTGACTTAGGATTTGGCCTGTTTTATAATACTGAAAATTTGTATTTCGGGCTTTCATCCTCGCACCTCAACCAACCAGAAATTAAATATGTTGATAAGAATGCATCTTATATCAGCCGTCATTACTATGCTGTTGCGGGTTATCGTTTACAAATGCCAAATCCTGCATTCGAGATAATGCCTTCAGTTATTCTGAAAACGGACGGCAAGGTAAATCAAATTGATGCTTCTGCTATCGTAAGATACAATAAAAAGTTCTGGGGAGGCGTTTCCTATAGAGCCGGTGATGCCGTTATTGGAATTATTGGTATTGAAATGTTTAACGGTGTCAGAATAGGATATTCATATGATTTTACGACATCTGATATTGGCAATTACAGTGATGGATCACATGAATTTACAGTGGGCTATTCTTTCAGCCTCAGTCTCGAAAAAACACCCCAGAAATACAGGAGTATAAGATTTTTATAATGTTATCTTAATAATTATTAAAAAAAAATTTTTATTTTAGGCTAATCAATTGCTTGATTAAACAATAAATTGCAAATAATACCCAATCGCTATGAAACGTATAATTGTAATTGGTGTTCTGATGGCTTTATTCGGCAGCTGCGGGGAATACTACAGCGGGGAATTAACTGGCGTGTCAGGCAGAAAGAAGTATTTTGAGCCAGAACCCTTTGGTATGGTATTTGTCCCGCAGGGAAGTTACAATGTCGGACCCAGCGACCAGGATGTGCCATTTGCACAGAACACTTTCCAAAAGACAGTTACTGTTGAACCATTCTGGATGGATGAGACAGAAATAACCAATAATGAATACAGGCAATATGTATTTTGGGTAAGGGATTCATTGTTCAGGGAACTCATTGCAGAAGTAATGGAAGATGAATTCAAAATTAGCGTCAATGAATACGATGATCCCCTTGAAGAAGATATTTTTGGCAGGAATTACAGATTGAACTGGGATACTAAACTTGACATGAAGCGGCTAAAAGAAAATGAGGAAGTCAGACAGGCTCTTGATAATATGTATTATAAAGTTGAAGAAAGGTTTTTTGGCCGTAAAGAGTTGAATGTTCATAAACTGAATTACAGATATTTCTGGGTTGACCTGCAGCAGGCTGCAAAGAGCGAAAACCGCTTTAAAAATGCTTATCTTGAAGAAATCGGAGATCTTGATCAGGATCCTGGTGTATACGATGGTACTGTTATTGCCCCTGACGGAACCGAATCTCCTATAGCCAATCGCGGTTCATTTGTCCTGAAAGATGTGGTTAATGTATATCCCGATACATTGGTTTGGATAAGAGACTTTACTTATTCCTACAATGAACCAATGGCAACAATGTATTTCTGGCATCCTTCATTTGATAATTACCCGGTTATAGGAATTACCTGGAAACAGGCGAATGCATTCTGCGTATGGAGAACCCAGTTCCTTAACAGCGCCCTGGTTGGTTCTGGTGATTATTTTGTTCATGACTACAGGTTACCTCTCGAATCTGAATGGGAATGGGCAGCCCGCGGCACATTGCAAAATTCAATGTATCCATGGGGTGGCCTTTATACAAGAAACAGGGATGGTTGCTTCCTGGCCAATTTCAAGCCTCTTCGCGGTAATTATGCTGATGATGGAGGTGTAACAACAATTGCTGTTGGCACTTATGATCCTAATGAATTGGGATTATATGATATGGCGGGTAATGTCGCTGAATGGACAGCAAATGCATACGATGAATCCGCTTATTTTTTCTATCATGATCTAAATCCTGATTATAAATTTAACGCTACTGATGTGGATAATCCTGTTATGAAAAGGAAAGTCATCAGGGGTGGTTCCTGGAAAGATATTGCATATTACATGCAGGTAAGTACCAGAACGTATGAATACCAGGATACAGCCAGATCTTACATCGGTTTCAGATGCATCAGAACTTATATGGGTAATAATTAAAAAACTAAACACTAAATCTTAAATACTATGAACCTTTCGGAAATTGTTCAAAGTGCCGGTTGGAAGCAATTTATGGCCAAATTGTACGGATTAGGAGCATCCGTTGTTATAATCGGTGCAATGTTTAAAATTCAACACTGGCCACTGGGCGGCTTTTTTATTACTGCCGGTTTGTGTACGGAGGCAATCATTTTCTTCTTTTCGGCATTTGAACCACTGCATGAAGAGCTTGACTGGACCCTGGTGTACCCTGAACTTGCTGGTATGACTGATCCTGATGAGCTGGATGAATTCAAAGAAGGCGCTGTCTCAGGCAGAGGTGTCACACTCGACAGATTTGATGATCTTTTCAAACAGGCAGAAATTAAACCTGAATCTATTCAGAAACTCGGCGATGGCCTTATCAGCCTGAATAAAACAGCTTCAAATCTATCAGATATTTCTGAAGCTTCAGTTGCTACACGCGAATATCTCAAAAATGTCCGGACTGCTGCTGAATCAGTTACAACTTTAACCAACAATTACAGCCAGTCAACCAATGATCTTGCCAGTTCCGTCAGTTCATTATCCCAGACGTATAATAAAACAGCAGATCTGATCTCTAATTCGGGAAAAGAGATAGCTGAAAAATTTGTTCAGTCAGGCATGAGTCTGGCAGACTCATATGCTCAGCTTTCCGAAAAGATGAAAACTGATTATGAAATCATTACAAAAGGTAATGTTTCATTTGGAGACCATCTGTCAAATGTAAATAAGAATCTTACAGCCCTGAATACTGCCTATGAGTTGCACCTGAAAAATGCAAATGAACAAATGAAGGGTGTTGATGATGTATATAAAGGCCTTGGGCAGATGATGCAGCAACTAAAATCTTCTGCAGAAGAAACTCAGAAATATAAAGATGAAATGAGTAAATTAAGCAAGAGTATCTCTGAGTTAAATAACATATATGGTAATATGCTATCTGCGATGAATGTTAAATAATAATCCTAAGAAATCTAATTAAATATTGATATCCTAATCCTATGGCTCACCCAAAAGAAACACCGAGACAAAAGATGATCGGTATGATGTACCTCGTACTTTTGGCACTTCTTGCACTTAATGTATCGAGGGATGTCCTTGAAGCATTTGTACTTGTAGATGAAAGTCTCACGACAACTACTGAGAACTTTTATCATAAAAATGATATTTATTACCAGGAGTTCGACAGAGCAGCTGCTGAAAATCCTGTTAAGGCGGGCCCGTGGAAAGCAAAAGCTGATGAAGTTAAAAGAAAATCAGATGAACTTCATAAATATATTCAGGAACTGAAATTTGAAATTATTAGAAGAGCTGAAGGGCAAGAAACACCGGCTATTGTTGACAATCAAATTGTCGGAGCAGAGATCCAGGCTAAAGATGATCTTAGTATACCTGCAGAAATTATGATAGGCGCTAACAAAGATGGCAAAGCAAATGATCTCCGTAACGCTATTGAAGAATATAAGAATTATCTCCTTTCATTGGTTGATGAAAAAGGAACTGATACACGTGAAGCAATTAGTACCGGACTGAACACTGATGACCCTCCACCTAAGGAAGGAGAAATACTAAGATGGCAGGATGAACATTTTGAAAACCTCCCCCTGATTGCGGTTATAACATTGATGTCAAAAATGCAAAGTGATGTTCGTAATGCTGAATCGGATGCTATCCGGCACCTTTACTCTCAGATCGAAGCTGGTTCTTTTAATTTCAATCTGGTGGAACCGGTTGTTATTCCAAACTCCAATCATGTTGTAAGGGGGACTGAGTACAAAGCAAATATCTTCATGGCAGCTTTTGATACCACGCAAGAACCTACGGTTTACATTGGAGAATATGATTCAACCATCTCAGATGACGGAACTATTGAATATCGTATGAAAGGTGAACTTGGCCGCGATTATAATTCAGTCCCTATAGTAGGAGGAAAAGGTATTTATTCAGTTACCCCTTCTACCACTGGATGGAAAAAATGGGGAGGTATTATCAGTCTGAAAAGACTCGATGGTGGTGTAACAAGTAAACCTTTTAAAGCTGAATATCAGGTAGCTGAGCCCAGTCTGGTCGTCTCTGCAACTAAAATGAATGTGTTCTATCTGGGTGTTCCAAATCCGGTTGAAATATCTGTACCTGGTGTACCAGCCGACAGGATCATCCCTTCCACAAATAATGGCAGAATTTCTCCCAGTGGTGGTGCATATGTTGTAAATCCGACCAAGGAAGGTACAAGCCAGATTACCGTTTCTGTCCGTGAAGATGGTGGTGTTCGTTCAAGAGGATCTAAAACCTTCAGGGTTAGAAAAGTACCCAATCCTGACGCCACCCTTGCCGGTTTCAGATCAGGGGCTTCGCTTTCAAAAAGCCAGATTCTTGCTGAACTTGGCCCAAAAGCAAAAATGCCGGATTGGTTTGAATTCGATCTTGAATTTACTGTTACTGCCTTTTCACTGGCAACATATATTCAGGGTTTTTATCAGGAAATAGCAACCACATCAGGAACTTTTTCTTCCGCTCAGAGAGATGTTCTCCGTAATCTTAATCCGGGTGCTAAACTCTATCTGAATGATGTGACTGCAGTCGGTCCGGATGGTTCATCCAGAAACCTTGGTACAATATTTATTAAAGTCAAATAATTAATTTCATATACATGAAAAAGTTAGTGTGTTTTCTGGCAGGTATTGTGTTGATTACATCCTTTACCCAGCGTAAGGCTACGGGCCAGCAAATGAACCTCATTGAAAAGAGAGAGGTATATGATAAGGAACATATTCCTAAAAAGGATCCGATTCCATATCCATTTGTCAGGGAAGCCGACGTCATGTGGGAAAAAGTTATCTGGCGTATGATCAACCTTAGGGAAAAAATGAATCACCCTTATTATTTCCCGACAAAACCTATTGGCGATCGGAAAAGCCTTACCAGTACTTTACTTGAAGCCCTTAGTCATCCCCAGCCAGGTCACCCGGTATTCGCTTATCAGACTCTTCTGAATTATGAGTTTGAACAACCAATAAATATCGAGGATGTATATAAGAAACTAAAGGTTGATTCGATCCGTGAACCAATTATTGACTCCCTGACCGGACAACCAGTGGTGAATCCAATTACCGGAAGACCGGTTATGAAACTCACTGGTGTCGATATTCGTCTTGATGATGTCACTCGTCTGCTGGTTAAAGAAAAATGGTTTTTTGACAGAAAATATTCTTCTCTTCAGGTAAGGATCATCGGGATCTGCCCCATGAGGGTTTTCCCAATGTCAATCACTGATCAGGTTACAGGTATGACAGTTCTAACAGGCGATATTAACCAGCAATTGCTTTTCTGGGTTTATTACCCGGAAGTAAGATTTTATCTGGCACGGCAGGAAACATTTAATCCAAATAATGACGCCCAGCCAATTTCTTTCGACGATATGTTTAACCAGCGATTGTTCAGCAGTTATATTTACAAGGAATCAAATGTATTTAACGACAGACCAATTAATTCCTATGCTAAAGGTATGGATGCTATGTTTGAATCGGAAAGGGTTAAGCAATCTATCTTCGAATATGAACACGACCTCTGGGAATACTAATAATAACTAAAAAAGCTCCCCGCGGGGAGCTTTTTTTTTGTAATTACATTATCAAATTTATATAAACTCATCGCCAAATTGCATTTTCACATCATTGACAAAATTCCTTATTTTTTGTTCGTCTTCCATCCTGCATACAAGCAAAATATCATCTGATTCAACTACAATATAATCACTCAATCCCTGCAATACTACCAGCTTATCATTTGGTATATTTACAAGGCAATTATTAAGGTCATAGGTAATGACCCTGTCACCGGTTATTGAATTATTGTTTTCTTTCTTTTCAAGCTGTTCGTAAAGAGATCCCCATGTCCCCAGATCAGACCATCCGAAATCTGAGGTAATGACAAAAACATTTTCTGCCTCTTCCATAATACCATAATCAATTGAAATATTTTTGCATTCTGCATAGGCTTTTGAAATAAACTTGGCTTCTGATTTACGAAAATATTTTGTTTTACCTTCACTGAAAATACTGTTGACATCGGGTAAATGCTTTTCAAATGCATTCAATATTGAAGATAACGACCAGAAAAATATCCCGGAGTTCCAGTAGAATTCACCACTTTCAATAAATACCTTTGCCAGCTCAAAATTTGGTTTTTCAGTAAATGTTTTAACTTTTCTCAAATTATTCATTTCTCCTGCTGGCTTGAAATCAACATCTACCTGAATATATCCATAACCTGTTTCAGGCCTGCTTGGCACAATTCCAAGTGTTAAAAGAGCTTCCTCTTTGTTGACAAAATCCAGTCCCTGCTGAACAATTTCAATGAAAAGTTCCTCTTTAATAATCAAATGATCCGAAGGAGCTACAACAATACAGGCATCCGGATTCCTGTGCCTGATTTTGTAACTTGCATATGCAATACATGGGGCAGTGTTCCTGCGTAAGGGTTCCAGTAAAATATTGTTTTCATCCATCTCAGGTATCTGCTCTTTCACCATTGTACCATAAATCGAATTGGTAACAACTAAAATATTCTCTGTTGGAATTATTCTTGTAAATCTTTCGAAAGTCTGGCGCAGCAATGTTTTTCCTGTTCCCAGAATATCCAGGAATTGTTTAGGTTTTACAGACCTGCTTAACGGCCAGAATCTGCTGCCAACACCCCCTGCCATAATAACACAGTAATAATTATTATTCATATTTATATGATTAATTCATGAATAAAATATCATCTTTAATATATAAAAAACTCGACAACCTTCAAAACTGCCCGGTACTAAAATAATTATTAATTTTAACTTGTAACTTTTACTTCAATATCTATCCAATGAAAATATTATACAATCTGGGGCGCTATTATATGCTGATTGGTAAAATTTTTTCCAAACCCGAAAAAACAAAGATGTATTATCGCAAAACCATTAATGAAATAAATAGCCTGGGAATCAACTCTATGTGGATCGTTGTTATTATATCCCTCTTTGTGGGGGCTGTAATTACAATACAGACAGACTATAATATTGAAAATCCCCTATTGCCAAGGTATCTTATTGGTGTATCGGTCCGGGATATGCTCTTCCTTGAGTTTTCATCCACAATGGTTGCCTTGATACTCGCCGGAAAAGTTGGATCAAGTATTTCATCTGAACTTGGAACTATGAGAATAACTGAACAAATTGATGCACTTGAGATTATGGGAATTAATTCCGCAAGTTATCTTATCCTGCCAAAAATCATTGCGGCTATGTTTTTCTTTCCTTTTCTTACAATATTAAGTGCACTGGTAGGTATGATAGGGGGTTATCTTGTTTCTTTGCTTACAAATGTTACCACTCCCCAGGAATATATCTACGGACTTCAATATGTTTTTTATCCTTTTTATTTTACTTATTCTCTTAAGAAAATGATAGTTTTTGCTTTTATTATTACATCTGTCTCGGCATATCATGGATATTATGCAGAAGGGAGTTCATTGGAAGTTGGTAAATCTTCGACCAGAGCAGTTGTACAAAGCTGTATTTTTATTCTTATGTTCAACCTGATTCTTACAAAAATAATACTGCAATGATCGAGGTCAGAAATATTTCAAAATCTTTTGGGGATGTCAAGGTACTTGATAATATTTCCGTGACATTCGAGAAAGGAATGACCAACCTCGTAATTGGAAAAAGCGGCTCCGGTAAAACTGTCCTGCTCAAATCAATTGTAGGACTCCATGAAGTCGATGAAGGGGAAATCCTTTATGATGAGCGTGTTTTTAATAAAATGAATTTCAAAGAAAAAAAAGAGATCCGTAAAGAAATTGGTATGCTTTTCCAGGGTGCAGCCCTTTTTGATTCCTTAACAGTTGAAGAAAACGTCAGATACCCATTGGATATGTTTACTGACCAATCCTATGAAGAAAAAAGGGGACGGGTTGATTTCTGCCTGAAAAGAGTAAATATTGAAAATTCCAATAAATTGTTTCCTTCTGAGCTAAGCGGAGGAATGAGGAAAAGAGTAGGTATCGCCAGAGCTATTTCTTTAAACCCCAGGTATCTTTTTTGTGATGAACCTAATTCAGGATTAGATCCACAAACTGCAATCCTGATCGATGCCCTAATCAAAGAAATTACACTTGAATATGACACTACTACTATTGTGAATACTCACGATATGAATTCGGTTATGGAAATTGGGGATAAAGTAGTGTTCATTTATGAGGGAATAAAATGCTGGGAAGGTTCAAAGCATGACATTCTGACTGCAACAAATAAATATTTGAATGATTTTGTTTTTGCAAACAACCTGGCAAAACAAATAAAAATAAATTCTAATGGAACAAATTGAAAATCTGCATTTTGAATCAAAACAGGTTCACGCTGGACATTTCGATGATGAATATGGTAGTGCAACGGTTCCGATCTATCAGACATCTACTTTTCGTTTCAGGGATGCTGACCAGGGGGCAGACTGTTTTGCCGGGAAAGATAAAGGATATATTTATACAAGAATAGCTAATCCAACTATTAAAGCTCTTGAAGATAATATTTCTCAGCTGGAAGGAGGATATGGAGGGATAGCAACCAGCTCTGGAATGGCAGCAGCCACAACACTGTATATTGCTCTGCTTGGCCAGAACCAACATATTATCAGTACTGATGCAATTTATGGTCCGGCCCGCGGAGTCATTGAAAATCATTTTTCCCGGTTCGGAGTTCATTACTCTTACATCGATACCTCAGAACCTGAAAACATAATTAAAGCTATCCGTAAGGACTCAAAAGTCCTGTATATCGAGACTCCTGCTAATCCAACAATGAATTTAACGGATCTGAGGAAATGTTCTGAAATCGCACGGGAATATGGATTAATTCTTGTAGTTGATAATACATTCTGCAGTCCTTATCTTCAAAATCCTTTATCATTTGGTGCAGATATAGTTTTCCATTCAGTTACAAAATTTATCAATGGACATGCTGATATTGTTGGTGGTATAATCGTGACAAAAACAGAGGAATTATATAAAAAGATCAGGCCTGTTATGGTTTCAATGGGCTGTTGTATGGATCCTCACCAGGCTTATATGGTTCTCAGGGGAGTTAAAACTCTGTCAATCCGGATTGAAAGAGCACAGCAAAATGCTATGGAAATTGCCAGATTCCTTTTGAATCACACTAAAATAGCATGGGTAAAATATCCGGGATTGGATTCTCATCCCCAATATGAACTTGCCAAAAAACAAATGCGTGGTTTTGGATCTATGCTGAGTTTCGGCCTTAAAGGTGGATTCGAAGCAGGGAAAAAACTAATGAACTCCGTTAAGCTTTCTACCCTGGCAGTATCTCTTGGGGGAGTCGAAACATTAATCCAACATCCCGCTTCGATGACACACGCCTCAATTCCTCAAAATGAAAAACTCAAGGCTGGCATTACAGATGATCTGGTAAGATACTCTGTAGGAATTGAAAATATAAATGACATTATAACTGATCTCCAACAGGCTCTTGAAAAAGTCTGATTTGCAATTAAATTCCTTCCTAAAGTAACAGGTTTATTTTTTTTATATACACTTTGTCTCATATTTATATAATTATATATTTTTAATTATATTTGCCTGCTTTGAAAAAAATAATATGAAAAAATTACTCATTTTAGGCGCCGGAACGGGAGGAACAATAATGGCTAATAAGCTCAGAAAAGTTCTTGACAGATCGGAATGGGAAATGACAATTGTTGATGAAGAAAAAAATCATTATTACCAGCCTGGTTTTCTTTTTATTCCCTTCGGGATATATACGCGGCAGGATGTAATTAAACCTAAAGCAGATTTCATCCCATCTGGTGTAAAATTATTATTTAATAAAATTGACAGAATTGAGCCTGATAAAAACCGTGTTCTGCTTGATGGTGGTACTGTTCTCTCTTATGATTGGCTGATCATTGCTACCGGAACCCGCACGGTACCTGAAGAAACGCCCGGATTAAAAGACAAATTATGGCATAAAAAAATATTCGATTTTTATACCATTGATGGGGCAGT
>CAZEKO010000019.1:18189-19387 GCA_964512775.1 uncultured Bacteroides sp.
AAAAGCAAAATTTGACGGGCATGCAAATTGTTATATTGAAACAGGTTTCGGAAAAGGCTCTATTATTGACTTCAATTATGATACAGAACCTCTCCCCGGGACATTTCCTTTACCTGGTATTGGGCCTTTTGGTTTGCTACAAAATACCAAGATGAACCATTACGGGAAAGTACTCTTCCGTTGGATTTACTGGCATATCCTGCTGAAAGGCAAAGAACTTCCTATCGAATCAGAAATGTCGATGGCAGGAAAGCATATATAAAATAATCAAAAAGCTTTTAAACATGGCAGAAAAAGACCTTCAGAAACAGATCAATGAGATCAATGAGAAACTTGATGAAATATTAATCTGTGCAACTCAGCAAAGATTAAAAAGCGCAATGCTGGACGACCTTCTGGCTGATCTGTCAATAATTGGCAAGGATGCTTTTCATAGTACCGTGACAGAATTGGACAGACAGGGAATAGAATTGAACGTTGATGACCTGAAATATCTGTCTTTCAAGATTATTAAAAATCTTGACAAGTTTACAAATACATTATCTGCTTTTGAAAGCGTATATGATCTTTTGCAGGATCTAAGCCCGGTCGCCAGAGAGGTCATTATTGATTTTATTAAAAAACTTCATGAGCTTGAACAAAAAGGATATTTCAGCTTCTTCGCTGATATGCTTAAAGTACTGGATAATGTGGTTATCACTTACCAGAAAATGGACCATGAAAATATACCTGAATATTCTGTCTGGAAAGTCATGAAAGAACTCCGGAAACCAGAGATGAAAAAGAATATCGGTTTTCTTATGACTTTCCTTAAAAATTTGTCCGCAAAAAATTTAGCTGCAGATAAAGCACTCTCAAATTAATAATTTAACAAATAATCATTATGGCAACAAAAACGTACGCTGGAATAAATGTAGATGTTACTGATGAGGGTTATCTTACAAATCCTGCACAATGGACTAAAGAAATCGCCCATGAAATCGCCCATGAAGAAGGTATTAATCTTACAGATAAACACATCCAGGTTCTGGAATATCTCAGGGATCAATACTTGAAAGGTACAACTCTGACAATCCGGGGAGTGGGAAAATCAGGAATCACCGACATAAAGGGACTCTACGAACTTTTTCCAGGCGGCCCCTTGAAAAAATCTTCCAGGATTGCAGGGATTCCTAAACCAACTAGTTGTGTATAAATA
>CAZEKO010000020.1:0-12702 GCA_964512775.1 uncultured Bacteroides sp.
TCACCGGCAAACAAAAGAATTCCTGATTTCAGAAATACCATGTACTGGAATCCGGATCTGCGGGGAAGTCCGGGTGAAACCATTTCGTGTGAATTTTTCACTTCAGATAATACAGGTGAGTATATCATCCTTGTCAGGGGCATTACTGAACAGGGATCTATACTTGAAGGGCATTGTAGTTTTATTGTCGAATAAAATCCACAATGATCCCTGTGCATCCGATAATTTTTAGAATACTTATCTGTTCCTGAAAGTTACCAGAAAATTAACAATATAAGTACAACACAACACCTGAATCTCTTCACTTATTCCTCTTCCCTAGCCTTACGGTTTCTTGGCGAAAGGAACAGGAAATCGTCGCAGAGGATCTCTATTGATTTTCTTTTATTCCCATCTTTATCCTCCCAGTTAGAGGTCTGGATCTTGCCTTCGACATATAGTGCATCACCTTTTTTGACATATTCCTCAATAATTCCAGCCCTTTTGTTCCAGGCAACAACTGTATGCCATTCTGTTTTCTGAACTTCTACGCCGTTTTTATCCACAAAAATCTCATTTGTAGCAAGAGGAAACCGTGCAACTTTCGTTGTGTCATTGATGTTGTTTACTTTGGGTTCATCACCCACGTGGCCTACAAGGGTCACTTTGTTAATACCTTTTTTCATTTTAATAATTGTTTTGGTTAAAGAATAAATGTTCTATAACCATTAATGCCAGAAAAGGTGAATTATCGTAACCCTGGAAGAAACTTTTTTAAGTACATGAACAAACGAGATTGCGATCCCCGTACGCATCATCAATTCTTGCCACGGATGGCCAGAATTTATTATCAGCGATCCAGGGAAGCGGATAAGCAGCTTTTTCCCTGCTATAAGGATGAGTCCAGTTTCCGGAGGCTATCTCTTCAGCGGTATGAGGGGCATTCTTGAGGACATTATCTGAAGGATCTGCTTTTCCTTCCTTTATCTCCATGATTTCCCGATGGATTGAAATCAATGCTTCGATAAACCTGTCCAGCTCATAGAGTGATTCACTTTCGGTGGGCTCTACCATAAGTGTTCCATGGACCGGAAATGAGAGAGTGGGGGCGTGAAAGCCATAGTCCATAAGTCGCTTGGCGATATCTAATTCGGTTATTTCAACCAGATGCTTGAAATTCCTGCAGTCAAGGATCATCTCATGACCGACATATCCATTTTTGCCTGTATAAAGTACATTAAAATATTCATTCAGTGATGCTGCCAGATAATTGGCATTCAGGATTGCGATACGGGTAGCTTCAGTCAGCCCTGCGCCTCCCATGAGTTTAATATAGGCATGTGAAATGGTCAGAATCAATGCGCTTCCCCAGGGTGAACCTGACACTGCTGGTATTCCCCTGACACCGCCTGTTTCAACCAAAGGATGGGTTGGCAGGAATTCCACCAGGTGTTCCGCAACTGCAATTGGTCCCATACCCGGGCCACCTCCACCATGAGGTATCGCGAAAGTCTTATGAAGGTTCAAATGACAGACATCTGCTCCGATCAGGGAAGGATTGGTCAACCCCACCTGTGCATTCATGTTTGCACCATCCATATATACCTGTCCACCGCAATCATGAATGATTTTAACCATTTCTTTGATCTGCTCTTCAAAAACACCATGTGTTGATGGATAAGTGATCATAAATGCAGCCAGGTCAGATTTATGTTCCTCTGCCAGAGTCTTCAGGTGATCCAGATTCACATTCCCTTTTTCATCGCATTCCACCACAACAACCTGCATACCAGCCATGACAGCACTCGCAGGATTTGTGCCGTGAGCCGAAGATGGGATCAGGCAAACATTCCTGTGTTTCTCATTCCGGCTTTCATGATAGGCACGGATGACCAGAAGCCCCGTATATTCTCCGGCTGCACCTGAATTTGGCATAAATGAAATCTCATTAAAACCGGTAATTGTCTTCAGGTCTTTCCCAAGATCATTAATCAGCTCCTGGTAACCTTCCGCCTGGTCAATCGGTACAAAAGGATGCAGGTTTGCAAATTCCGGCCAGCTTAACGGGAACATTTCCACTGCTGCATTCAGCTTCATTGTACATGAACCCAGAGAAATCATGGAATGTGTAAGTGAAAAATCTTTACGCTCCAGTTTCTTGATGTACCTCATCATTTCTGTTTCGGAATGATACCTGTTGAATACCTGCTGTTTCATGAATTCCGAAGACCTGCGATTATTATGACTTATTGAGGTTTTGTCAGTTTCAAATGAAAGAGGACTGTATTTTCTGCCCACAGGAACAGCAAATATTTCAAGGATATCCTTTATATCATGAAGGGAAGTTGTCTCATCGAGACTTATTTGTACACTGTTATCCCCAACATGATAGAAATTTATCTTTCTTTCCCGTGCAAGTTTCTTAATATACTCTGAATGAACCAGTTGAGGTAGTTTAATATTAATAGTATCAAAAAATTCCGGATTATCCTGTGAATATCCTAACTCCCTGAGCTTTTCAGAAAGTATTACTGTCAGAGAATGAATTCGTCCGGCAATTTTTTTCAGTCCATCCGGCCCATGCCATGCAGCATACATTCCCGCCATTATAGCCAGAAGGGCCTGAGCGGTACAAATGTTTGAAGTCGCTTTTTCCCGCTTGATATGTTGCTCCCTGGTCTGAAGTGCCATTCGCAAGGCTGGTTTCTTATGACGGTCAATTGAAACTCCAATAATTCTTCCCGGCATACTCCTTTTAAATGCTTCCCTTGTCGCAAAATATCCTGCATGTGGTCCGCCATATCCCATCGGGAGACCAAATCTCTGGACCGATCCGACAACAATATCTGCATTCCATTCTCCGGGAGGCTTAAGAAGGGTCAGACTTAACAAATCGGCAACAATACATGAAATAATATTAAGTGATCGGGCAGATTCCAGGAAACTACCGTAATTTATTACTTTCCCATCTGCTGCAGGATATTGAAGAATTAATCCGAAAAAATCACCAGTCAGATTGCATTTCCTGTAATCATCAATAACAAGTTCAATATTTAATGGTTTTGACCTGGTCTTAAGAAGATCAAGGATCTGTGGAAACATATTTTTATCGGCGAAGAATTTGTTTGCCCCTTTCTTGACCATTTCCCTGGAACGTACATTGAACATCATGATCATTGCCTCTGCTGCGGCAGTTGGTTCATCAAGGAGTGATGCATTCGCTATATCCATCCCGGTCAGTTCCATAATCATAGTCTGGAAATTCAATAGAGCTTCCAGACGACCCTGCGAAATCTCAGCCTGATAAGGAGTATATGAAGTATACCATCCCGGATTTTCAAGTATATTTCTCTGAATAACCGGCGGTAAAATAGTACCGTAATAACCTAATCCCAGATATGTTCTGAAGAATTTGTTTTTTGATCCAATGGTCCTCAGGTAATCAAGGTATTCATTCTCACTCATTCCATCAGGAAGTTTCAATGACTGTTCATTAAGTATAGCAGGAGGTATAGTTTTCCTGATCAGTTCATCCATTGACTGAACACCAATCTTTTTTAGCATCCCTGGTATATCTGTTTTACCTGGACCAAGATGCCTGCTGGCAAAATCTGTTGATGACATGAAATTAGATTTTTAGTATGTTGAGAAATACATTTAAATCAAAAAGGGATTACTGCTGCTTTCTGTTGCCACTGTTGTTGCTGGCCCATGCCCGGGATAAACGATAGTGCCAGGATCCAGTGTAAGCAGTTTTTCTTTAATGTTTTTAATTAAAAGATTAAAATCCCCCCCGGGAAGGTCAGATCTTCCGATGCTTCCCTGGAAAAGCGCATCACCTGTAAATGCAATTTTTTCCTGACGACTTATAAGTGATATGCCACCGGGAGAATGCCCGGGTACATGCAAAACATAAAATTCTGACTCACCAAACTTAATAGTGTCACCTTCCTCAATAAATGAATCGGGTTCAGCCGGTTTGCCGGTTTCCAGACCAAAAAATGCTCCCTGTTGAGCAGAATTAGCCAACAAGGGGAGTTCAAGTTTGTGCGTAAGCAGGGGTATTGTGAAAGTATCTTTAATGAATGCATTACCCAGGATATGATCTATATGACAATGAGTATTAATAAGCTTAACAGGCTTAAGACTATATTTTTGCAGTTCCGATTTTAATTCATCCTGCTCCCTTGCATTTTCACAACCCGGATCAATGATGATGCACTCCCTGGTATCATCAAAAACAATATAGGTGTTTTCGCGGAAAGGATTAAAAACAAGAGTTTTTACATTGATCATTAATTAGAAATTATCTGTTCAACCTTCAGTTCCCCTGAGTAAAGGGACAAAAACAAATGCGCCATGGTTGGTCCTTTTATATTCTGTTTCAGATTCCTTGATAATTTTAACCATTGATTGTGAATACCGTTCACCGACTGGTACGACAATGATCCCTCCGATTCTTAATTGCTGAAGGAGTTTTTCAGGTATCTGGTCCGCAGCAGCGGTGATAAGTATTTTATCAAATGGACCGTATGTAGGTTTGCCTTCCAGGCCATCACCGAAAAAGAATTGCGGTTTGTACCCAAGTTTACCCAGAAGGGCCTGTGCCTTTATATATAATTCCCGCTGGCGTTCAATTGTGTAGACCTTAGCACCAAGCTCAAGTAATATTGCAGTCTGATACCCTGAACCGGTGCCGATCTCAAGGATTTTATCATTTGGATTCACTTCAAGAAGCTGTGTCTGAAAAGCTACTGTAAAAGGCTGGGATATAGTCTGGCCAGCCCCGATTGGAAATGCCTGATCCTGATATGAAAATTTAATGAAACTGCTATCCATAAAAAGATGGCGCGGAACTATATCTAGTGCATGAAGTACTCTCTCATCCGTAATACCTTTATTTCTTACAGTTTCCACCAGTTTCCTGCGTAAACCTTTATGTCTGAATGTATCTTCCATATTAGTTTTTCTGAGGCAATACAAAATTAACTTTATCAACAGAATTTGTCCAGTAGTTGAAAAAAAAATAAAATAAAGGTCTCTAAATGGTATATGTTTGCAAAAACTCTGATCCTGAATGATTAAAGTCGGATTAATTGAAAACGCATCTGATTCAAATAAATACACCGATGCAATTAACCGATCCCCTGATTTCTCTTTATCGGGATTATATCATATTCCATTCCCGGAATCCACAGGCGAAAGTATTCAAACAGATATTTCCCGGCTAAAAGAGTACAGAGAATTTTTGAACAACTGCGAAGCTCTGATTTTCCCAAAAATAACAAGTGAAGTTCATAATCTTATCATCCTTGCTTTAAAACATTCCAAACATGTCCTTGCCGGCAATCCGCTGAATCTTGATTTTGAATCTGTTGATCATCTGTTTAAACTATCCGAGGAAGCCAATGTCATATTTAAAGTTATACAAACAGTGCAATATCATTCAGCATTACAGGCAGCTCTTGAATATATCAGGAATCCGGTTCTGCTTGAAATCCGCAATGAATCAGCAGACAGTTTTGAACCTTTTATTGATTCTATTCATAAATGTGTGCAGCCTGCAGTATATATCAACCAGACAGGGATGAAGAAGGTCCAGGCAGTAAGCATTCCTCTGAATAATGGCCTTCCTGATGTGATAAATGCGAGGATTGAATTTGATAATGGCTGTGTTGCCAACGTAACCTCCAGCAGGTACGCTGAAGCAAACAGGTTCTTTTGCCGGGTGCACCAGGCAAGCCAGCATATTGATATTGATTTTGATAGTTGTCAGGTCAGTTTTACCGGTTTTGAAGATTCAAAAAACAATTTTTCCTCCAATCTGATAAATGTTTCCGGGAATCATCCGCTGGAAGATGAATTATCAGGCTTCGCGGAAAATATCCTCACAAATACCTTCCATCTTAACCAATCTCAAAGCGGCTATCAGACTTATTTTATTTCCCGTAAGATCCTGGAAAAAATCAGTTATGAACCATCCCAGGTCTGAAATTGTGTTTTCCTGATTTTTAACTATCTTCACCTGTAGCATTAAGACAAACTGTCTTATAACACTTTAACAACAGTTTATACGTTAATTAATCGTAAGTAATAGTTCAATTAGTGAATAAAAAATACTACGCACTTCGTTACCTTATAGCCGATCTTCTTGCAGCAGCTGCCAGCTGGACATTATTTTATATCTTCAGGAAGACTATTGTCGAGCCCCATATTTTTGGTTATAAAATACCACTTGATCTTGGACCTAAATTCGTCCTTGGAATCATGATCATACCTCTTTTCTGGGCGGCACTGTATTATTTATCAGGCTTTTACAGGGATCCTTTTCACAAATCGCGGTTAAATGAATTCGGCCAGACTTTTATATTCAGCCTTGTGGGGGTAACAATTTTGTTTTTCGCTCTAATTCTTGATGATGTAATTGTTTCCTACAAAAATTATTATACCTCCTTTCTTGTTTTGTTTTTGTTGCAATTTACCATAACATATATTCCCCGTTACATTATAACTGCAAGTACAGAAAGGAAAATCCGGAAACGAATTATTACGTTTAATACTCTTCTGGTTGGAAGCAGTGATAAAGCATTTGAGATTTATTCAGAACTTGAAAATCCTAATACAGCTACCGGGAACAAAATCCTTGGCTTCGTCCCGGTCGGTGAGGGAAAGAAAAAACAGCTTGATTTATATATACCTCAACTTGGATCATTTACTGAATTAAAAAAGATTGTTAAAACAAATAATATTGAGGAAGTCATTATCGCTCTCGAATCATCAGAACATCAGGAAATTAATAAGATCATAAATATTCTACATGAGTGTAATGTAATTATCAAAGCTATACCTGACCTTCATGATATACTTACCGGGAAAGTCAAGATTGAAACTATTTATGGGGCACCTTTAATAATTATTTCGCGTGATCTTATGCCCCACTGGCAGGCGAATCTTAAAAGATTTATTGACGTTTTCTTTTCAATTCTGTCATTGGTAATTTTAAGCCCTTTGATATTATTCATCATGATTGGAATAAAGGTTACTTCAAAAGGACCGGTATTCTTAAGACAGGAACGGATAGGCCGTTTTGGGAAACCTTTTATACTTTATAAATTCCGTTCGATGTATGAAAATGCTGAATTAAACGGCCCCGAATTAACAAAAAAAAATGATCCCCGCCTGACTTTTTTCGGAAGTTTCATGAGAAAAAGAAAACTGGATGAGATCCCTAACTTCTGGAATGTAATTAAAGGAGACATGTCACTGGTTGGTCCCCGGCCTGAAAGGCAATTTTTTATTGATAAGATAGTGAAAAAGGCACCTCATTACGTACATCTTCATAAGGTTAAACCAGGCATTACTTCCTGGGGACAGGTAAGGTTTGGTTATGCTGAGAACGTCGAACAGATGATTAAGCGACTTGAATATGACCTGATCTATATAGAAAGCATGTCACTCTTTGTTGATTTTCAGATTATTATCTACACATTAGTGAAGATCTTCAAAGGGAAGCATGTCTAATCCTTCTTTATCAGGGGTGCATTTAGAATTGGCAGATATAACGGACCTTCGGGCTTCAGGATACTCTCATAAAAAATTAGTTCGTTAATAAGTGCCGTTTGCACTTCCTGATCTTTATACTGATGTATTGCTTCTTCCAGTGCAGTATTGTTTTTTATCCATTTAATACGGCCAAGCGTCAGATGGGGCCTGAATTCCCTGTTTTCTTTATTAAATCCGAATCCGGATAACTCATTCTCTATCTTTATCTTAAGGTTTTGTAAAACGGTATTTGTTTCTGTTCCGATCCATATCACCCTCGGATCACGGAGATTCTTAAATACTCCAGCACCTCTGAATATAAGTTCAAATGGAGGATAATCGAGTGAAATTTGTTTTATAATCTCAGAAATTGGTTGTATTATATTTTCATCAGTATCTCCCAGAAATGCAATTGTAATATGCATATTTTCAGGATCAACCCATTTGATTTTTTCTCCGTAAAGCGTCTGCTTAAAATAATCCAGGATCATCCTCATTTTTTCAGCGGGATGGATCTTAATAGCAATAAAAGTTCTTTTCACAATTGTCCGTGTTCTATCTGTACAACAATTTCTTCAATCAACCTGTCTTCGCCATAAGGATCATATCCCAGTTTCAGGTTTGATCCAAAAAGCCTGGCCAGTGCCTGCCAGAAGAAAGCGCTGAATTTGCCTCTGTAAAACTCAACTATTTTATAGGAAGTTTCACCGGTTTCCCTGTAAACCAGTTTAATAAGAATTTTGCCCTGTGTGACTGTTAATTTTTTAAGATCTTCTGTATAATTATCTAAAAGTTCCTTTTCAACTCCTTTCAGATATTCATCCTGTTCCTTTTCTGTAGCAAGCGTAAGCATATGATTGTTCACTTCTTCCATAATTTCACTTGCAAGTTTTGCCCAGGGATAAGCTTTTTTCACATTCATCATCAACCTTGTGTATTTTCTCTGCTCCCGGGGACTTCTAAAAGTTTTCTCGGGGAAAATGAACACCTCATCCAGTTCGGCAACCCAGAGAGTATCACCATCAACAATGATACCTTTGGCGATATAAATATCGGTGGAGGTCCTTACCGAATCCTGAGTATAACCAATCCAACATATTAGTATTAACCAAACCGATATAATCAATTGTTTCACCTTTGAGAATTATTTACATCTGTTCAATCAACTTTTGTGCCACACTCAAAATTAGTGTTTTTTATCTGGATGGACTAAACGGCATTCTTAACAAGATCGGCAGCTTCCTGAAATGAGACAGCTGAAAAAACTTTCAGCCCAGATCGGTCAATTAATGATTTGCCTTCCTGAGCGTTTGTTCCTTCTAATCTGACTATTACCGGTATATGTATGTTTCCAACCGACTTATACGCATCTACTACACCCTGGGCTACCCTGTCGCACCTTACAATTCCTCCAAAAATATTGATCAGTATAGCTTTAACATGTGGATCTTTGAGTATGATCCGGAATCCCGCTTCGACAGTGCCGGCATTAGCAGATCCTCCGACATCCAGAAAATTTGCCGGCTCTCCCCCTGACAGTTTGATTATATCCATGGTAGCCATAGCAAGGCCTGCACCATTAACCATACAACCGACATTTCCATCAAGTTTAATGAAATTCAGGTTATATTTTCCTGCTTCCACTTCCGACTCATCTTCTTCAGTTATATCACGCATTGCAGCATAATCCTGATGTCTGAAAAGGGCATTATCATCAAGGCTGATTTTTGCATCTGCTGCTAAAATAAGGCTATCGGAGGTTTTGACAACCGGATTTATTTCAATCAGTGAAGCATCTGCTCCAATATATGCATTATACAGGGCACTTAAGAATTTTGTCATTCTTTTAAAAGCTTCTCCATCCAGACCCAGGTTATAGGATATGCGCCGGGCCTGAAAGGGCTGAAATCCCGTGGAGGGATTAATTTCTTCCTGGAAGATCAGGTGAGGTGTTTTTGCCGCTACACTTTCAATATCCATTCCACCTTCAGTAGAATACATAAAGATATTCCTGCTTGTGGCCCTGTTAAGAAGCAGGCTAATGTAAAATTCCCTGATATCACTTTCTCCCTTATAATAAATTCCTTGTTCAATAAGCACTTTAGAGACCTTTTTCCCCTCCGGTCCTGTTTGATGAGTGACCAGTATCATACCAAGGATTTCACCAGCATATTTCCTTACCTCCTGAATCGTCCCGGCAATCTTCACTCCTCCACCTTTACCACGTCCGCCCGCATGTATTTGTGCTTTTACTGCCCATGTCTGTGTACCAGTTAATTCCTGCACCTGCCTTGCAGCATTAACTGCTTCTTCCGGTGTAATAGCCACAATCCCCTCAGGAACAGGGACCCCATAATATTTTAAAATTGATTTTGCCTGGTATTCGTGTATATTCATTAGTATGATATCAAATCGGTAAAATAATGAACTAAAATATCAATATTTTTGCAATGACTGCAAGATAATATTTTTAATAATGTAAACTGTTTCATGAGAAAACTGAAGAATAATGAGCTTAACCGTTTAAGCGCTGAAGATTTCAGGAAAGCCGAAAAATCACCTTTCAGTATTATTCTTGATAATATAAGGAGCCTGCATAACATCGGATCCGTCTTTCGCACTGCAGATGCTTTCCTCATCGAAAAAATATACCTATGCGGGATAACAGCTACCCCGCCACATAAGGACATTCACAAGACTGCCCTGGGATCGACCGAATCTGTAAAATGGGAATATTATAAAGTTACTGCTGATGCGGTTCTGGATTTGAAAAAAAAAGGGTACATCGTAGTCGCTGTTGAGCAAACCACCGGAAGTATATCACTGAAAGATTTCAGGATAGTCCCAGGTAAAAAGTATGCATTTGTTTTTGGTCATGAAGTACGTGGTGTAGATCAGGCAGTGGTTGATATATGTGATTACTGTCTTGATATTCCCCAATATGGAACAAAACATTCCCTGAACATTTCTGTCAGTGCAGGAGTGGTGTTATGGGAAGTATTTCGTCAGCTGAAGTGGAATAAATAAAAAACGGCTTGTCTTGCGACAAGCCGTTTTTAACCTATATACTCCAAATAATTATTGCATAATTTCCTTGAACAGGCCTTCTTCAAAATATTTGAAGAACTCAATATCTTTCAGAGCATAAGCCTTTAATGATGCATCCCTGGCAACTGCGGCCCGCAATGAATTGTACATCAGTTCAACATCACCGTCTCTGGCTGCTGCAACTGCCATCAGATAATAAACTTTTGCACCCGGATCTTCTATTTTCTTCAGCGTTTCAATTGCTGGTGCTGGATTACCCTGGAGTAATTTTACGAGGGCAGAATTAAAGCTTACAGTATTGCCATAATAATTCTGTGCAGATGCATAATCGCCCTGTATGATTTTGATAATACCCATATTATAGTTTACTTCAGGTCCGGCACCCATTGCTGAGGTAAACAATTGTTCAGCTTTTTCCATATCTTTCTCTAACAGTGCAACAACACCAAGGTTGTTTTTAACTATGTTATGATCTTTAAGCTCAAGAGCTTTCTGGAAAGCCTGTTTAGCTTCGGCTACCTTGTTCATAGCGATTAATACGCATCCTGCATTGTTGTGAGCTCTTATGCAGTTTGGATATTTTTCAGCTGCCTTCTGATAAACTTTCAGCCGTGTTGGATTATCACTGACAAGAGTACCTGCGTATAATAATTCTTCCAGTTCGAGTTTATCAATATCTGTTTTAACCAGGTTTACAAGCTCATCATCCGACCAACCGACTTTCTCAACATTTACAGTCATTTTTGACCTTCTCAATTTAGGAAGGATATCTACTTTCATTTCTTCATAAGCTGCAGCTACATTCTTGATCTCCTTTTCACGGACAACCGGATCGGAATACATCGAAAGTACGCGCAGAATAACATCCTTGTCACGCATAGTGGATTCTTCCATAAGTTTCTTGAAACCTTCCCAGTCTTCAGGGGTTGACATCAATGACCAGAATTCTGCATCCGTGGGAATTTCAATTTTGTCGGCTTTCAGTTCTTTCTTAACAAAAGAAGTTGCTGAACCCTCCCTGTTTCCAGAAAGTTTTGTATTCAGATCAATTGGACCGTCCGGTGAGGCATATGAAGATACTTTGATACCTTTTAACGTGGTTCTTGGATCCACACTGGCTTTGACTATAAAGTCTTTCATGCCAACGACATCATCCGCTTTTAGTTCTGACGGTCTTACGTCATATTTATTTATCACATAATGAATGTCAGCATCATATGTCTGAGGGGTAATCCTCACAAAATTATGGCCGAAAAATATCGGTTTTGGATCTACCATCACCAGTAATGGCGTAGTAACAATACCATCAGCGATTTTTACAGGCGGGAGGCTAACACTTTTATTTTTAACTTTTGCTTCACCTTTCACAAATAGTTCAGATCTCATCATATCAGGCTTATATTCAAATTCATCTGAATATGAAAAACTTCCACCAGTTGTGTAAGAGATAACTTTATAATTATCTTCAACAGCTTCTCCCTGTAGTGTTTCAGATTTCAGATCCGTTTCACCAGTAGCATATTTCAGGAACGGAGTAGCTGTAACAATGGCTTTCTTATGGAAATACTTTTCCGGATAACTTACATCAATTGTTAAAGCCACTTTGCCTCCGTGGGTTTCAAGAGGGCTTGGAGTTACCTTGTATTTAACAAGTGAGACGTTGTCTGCCATTTTCTGCGGGCCACCGCAACTAATTACAAGAAGCATGGCAGCAAAAAAAGTTAAAAGAATGCTAATTTTTTTCATCATTACTTGGTTATTAGGTTAATTTCTATGTTAATAATTTATTCTTTATACAAACTTAATAATGTTTTTCATAATATAAAAACTTTCCTATGTACATAACAAAAATTTACTACAATTTTTTAAAACTGTCAGCCGACAGGCACATTACATCACTATGAATTAATATTTTATGAAAGGTAGGGGCATTTAAACAAATAAATGTTACACAATTACATATATAAGTTATATTATTCATACATTTTGAGTATATGAAAAGAAGAATTACTTAAGATTATTTTATTGCTTTAATCAAATTTGACGCAGTAAATCAGGACAAAAGAAGCCTGTTTATGCCTATTTTCATTTTTTTCTGGAAAATACAATTTTCAATTTTATCAAAATCTTCTT
>CAZEKO010000020.1:12802-17190 GCA_964512775.1 uncultured Bacteroides sp.
CCTATTTTCATTTTTTTCTGGAAAATACAATTTTCAATTTTATCAAAATCTTCTTTTTTATTTACGAAATCCAATCCACTCCTGTCAATGATCAATATCTTGACATTCCTTTGATAATTAAGCCAATTCATATAACTCAAATGAAGTTTTTCAAGGTATTCTGCAGGGATGTCCTGTTCAAAATCCCGTCCCCTTTTTTTAATATTATTCAGGAGCTTGTCTGCAGGTAAATATAAATAAATCAGAAGGTCAGGTTTGGGAAGATTTCTGTCAATAATATTAAAAATCTGCCTGTAAAGTGTATATTCATCCGGTTTTAATGTAACGCTTGCAAATATCAGTGATTTCGAAAAAACATAATCTGCAACAACAAGGGGTTTGAAAAGGTCGATATTTGAAAGCTCTTTATTCAGATGATTATACCTGGCAGCCAGGAAAGATAATTCCAGCGGAAATGAGTACCTGTCGGGATCTTTATAAAATTTAGGCAGAAAGGGATTATCATCAAATTGTTCAAGTAGAAGTCTTGCACCATGTTTTTCAGCGATCATTCCTGCAAGGGATGTCTTTCCTGATCCAATATTGCCTTCAATTACAATATAGTTGTAATCCATGGTTTATCTCCTGTAAAGAATTCCATTTCAGCGGTTTCCCCTATCAGGCTGATCCTTAGAATTTTGCTGTTGCGGATTCCTTTCCGGTTTTGGAAGCAGGATTTTACGTGATAGTTTCATTTTACCATTATTATCAATTTCCAGCAGTTTTACCTCAACCTCCTGTCCTTCCTTCAGCACTTCATCAGGTGAACCTATCCGTCTCCATTCGATCTCGGAAATATGAAGCAGTCCTTCTTTCCCGGGTAGAATTTCAACAAAAGCGCCAAATGGTACAATGGACTTAACTTTCCCTTTATAGATCTGTCCGGCTTCAGGTACTGTCACAATAGCCTTGATCCTGATCATAGCGGCATCAATAGTTGTCTGGTTCGCAGCAAAAACATCGACTACCCCTTTCTGATCAATCTCTTCAATTACAATAGTAGCACCTGTTTCGTTTTGAATAGCCTGAACAATCTTTCCTCCGGGTCCAATCAGTGCACCGATCAACTCTTTAGGAATAACGATCTGAACTATCCTGGGTACATGTGGTTTGAAATCAGACCTTGGTTCACTGATCACTTCTGTCATTTTATCAAGGATATGTAAACGCCCTTTCCTTGCCTGTTCGAGAGCTTCGGCCAGGATTTTATAATTCAAACCCTCTACCTTAATATCCATCTGGGTGGCCGTGATCCCGTCTCTGGTCCCTGCTACCTTAAAATCCATATCTCCCAGGTGATCTTCATCTCCCAGTATATCTGAAAGTATAGCATATTTTTTCAATCCTTCATCTGTGACAAGTCCCATTGCAATGCCAGATACAGGTTTCCTTATTTTGATTCCGCAATCCATCAGTGCAAGGGTTCCGGCACAGACGGTTGCCATTGAGGAAGAACCATTCGATTCCAGGATATCTGAAACAATCCTTACTGCATATGGATTTTCACTATCCGGCGGCATTACCTTCTTCAGGGCCCGATGGGCAAGATTCCCATGGCCGACTTCACGACGGCTTAGTCCTCTCATTGGCTTGGCATCACCGGTTGAAAATGGCGGAAAATTATAATGAAGAACGAATTTATCTGTGCCCTGGATAAGTACCTCATCGATAATCTTTTGATCCAGTTTAGTCCCGAGGGTGACTGTGGTGAGTGATTGTGTTTCGCCCCTTGTAAATAATGCGGAACCATGCGTGGCAGGCAGATAATCGGTTTCACACGAGATCGGTCTGATTTCATCGTTACGCCTGCCGTCTACTCGAAGTCCTTTCTCCAGAATAAGATTCCTTAGTGCTTTTTTTTCAACTTCATGAAAATACCGATTGAACATTACCATCTTAGCCTCATGTTCCTTGTCATCTTCCGGTACCAGCTCCCTGACTATTTCTTCTTTTAACTGATCAACGCCAGTGTGCCTTTCCTGCTTTGGAAGTCCTGCTTCTGCTATCTTAAAGATACGGTCATATGATTTCTCAACAACAAGCTTTCTGAGGTCTTCATCATTGTGTTCATGCGAATATTCCCTTTTAACCTCAGTACCTGTCTCTTTCATAAGTTCCAGCTGGACAGCACACTGTTTTTTTATTGCCTCGTGAGCATAACGGATAGCTTCCAGCATATCAGCTTCGGAGATCTCATTCATTTCACCTTCTACCATCAGTATATTATCCTTTGTGGCGCCAACTATAATGTCAAGATCCGCTTTTTTAAGCTGGCTGAAAGGTGGATTAATTACCAGTTTGCCTTCAATTCTTGCAACACGGACTTCAGAGATTGGGCCGTTAAAAGGTATATCAGATACAGCCAGGGCAGATGAAGCCGCCAGTCCGGCAAGTGCATCCGGAATGGTATCATCATCAGCAGAAATAAGGAATACAGTAACAAATGTTTCTGCATGGTAATCCTCCGGAAACAAAGGCCGCAATGCCCTGTCAACCAGCCGGGAAATAAGTATTTCATAATCGCCCGGACGTGATTCCCTCTTCATGAATCCCCCTGGGAACCTTCCGGCAGATGCGAATTTCTCCTTATATTCGACCGATAAAGGCATAAAATCGGAACCTTCAATAGGCTCCTTGGCAGATACCACCGTTGCAAGCAACATGGTTTTCCCCATCTTAACCAGTACAGCTCCATCTGCCTGCCTTGCCAATTTACCGGTCTGGATTGTAATTTTTCTTCCATCTTCAAGGTCAATGACCTTCTCAATTATTTTAAACATCTTAAATTATTTTAGCCACTTATATACAGAAGAAAAGGCAACTCTTGGAATTGCCTTTTCATTTGTTATTTGCGGAGTTTTAATGACTTTACGATTCCCCGGTATCTATCTATATCCCTGTTGCGAAGGTAATTAAGAAGACGCCTGCGTTTTCCAACCAGCATAACCAGGGCGCGCTGTGTACTGAAATCCTTTGGATTTTCTTTCAGGTGATCAGTAAGATGATTAATCCTGTAGGAAAATAATGCGATCTGTCCTTCTGAAGTACCGGTATCCTCAACCGACTTCCCATGTTTCTTAAAGAATTCTTTCTTCTTTTCTGAGGTTAAATACATATCCTGTTTAATTTTTATACTGTACGACAAAAAATAAGAGTTGCAAAATTATTTAAATTTTTGAATATTTCAATGAAATATACTATAAATAACCTGTTGTGCATATAATCAGGTTCCCAACCTGACAAAACAGGCATTTCTTGAAATTGCAGTAATGATTTTTAAGCTGCAGTAATGATTGAGAATAAAATGCATTAGATACACTTATGCCTGAATTTTCCCATCCCCTTGTTATATTATTGGATTCAGGCGGCAGGGTTTCCAGAAAAGCAATTGCTTTTTGCCTGAAATGATCGTTACCTGTCTGTCGGCCATACTCAAAATATACGGGAATCAAAGTATTTATGATAATATTATGTACTGCCTGATTCCCAAGTTGTTTCGTTCTTCTTACAGACAATTTATTGAATACATAATGATTATCCCAGTACGCAGAGGGTTTGAGGTTTATCAGTTCATCCTTAAGGATATCCGGATCAAATTCCAGGATATTGTTCGGAAATCCCGGATTTGAACCGACCATTGATGCAAATTGTGCAATCCTGATTGTAGGAAAGTTGGCTGGTCTCATCCGTAGAAATCTCCAGAGATGACTGGCAATGGGCCGCAAATTGTATTTTTTCCTGAGATAATCATATTCCCCTTTTAATTTAAGGTAATATTCATCCCCTCCGGATACTTCAAGGAATCCTGCCTGGCCAAATAATAAAGCCTCCGTCTGGATTTGGCTCCGGTAATGCCGTTCAAGGTATTTATAAGGCAATGACTTTGATAGCAGGTCAAATGGCATTCCATTTACCTTAAATCCAAAATTCCTCGCCAGCTGACGGTAAATAGTCTCCTTCCAGTCCCCCTTTGTCTCCTGGAAATTCTTAATGATATCCTCAGCCTTCACTTGCATTCGTTCTGCCAGCAGACGATCTAACCAGAGATTCATTATCAGCGGGTCAATACTCCTGACAGATTTACCGCATGGAATCCATTCTGTATTCTGAAGAATTGCTGAATAATTCTCATATATATTCATAGGGAATTGTATTTCTGCTGTCGGAATGTTAATTCCTTCATAATCAGATACTTCTACGTCATGCTTGTACACAATATGTAAAATAATATTCTGGTAATTTTTATCATGATGATGTCCGTGCATGAACCAATCCGATGTTTTAAAGTGGACTTCGATATTTCCTGCCCAGACTGTTTTGTTGATCCTGATCTTTGCATTAAAAAAATC
>CAZEKO010000020.1:17290-19302 GCA_964512775.1 uncultured Bacteroides sp.
GTACTTTTTTTAGAAAAAGGGGAGGTAAAGGGGAAAATATCAGATCAGTCTTTGTTTTTTAAGAACTTCTTCCATCGTTTTTTGAAGTTCGGAAGCTTTCAGATAGGCAGACTGGGCAAAATTTTCTGAATTATCAGCAAAAATCACTGATCTGCTTACATTAACGATTATTCCGCATTTTGAATTTAATCCATGTTGTGACACCTCATTCAGATTTCCGCCCTGGGTACCGATTCCGGGTATCAGAAGGAAATGACCGGGGACATATTTTCTTATCTGCCCGATCATTTCCGGCCTTGTTGCACCTGCTACATACATCATCTTATCAGGTGTTCCCCATGAAAAGCTCGTTTTAATAACCGTTTCAAACAAAAGTTCACCGTGCCCTTCCAATTTCCTGAATTGAAAATCACAAGCTCCTTTATTTGAAGTCACTGCCAGGAGGATTACCCATTTCCCCTGTCTCTGCAGGAATGAATGCACAGAATCGTAACCCATATAGGGTGAAACGGTGACGGCATCGAAACCAAGGTTGTCCAGGAAGGCCCTGGCATACATTTCGGCAGAATTACCAATGTCACATCTTTTGGCATCGGCGATTATGAAAATATCATTATTAACAGACCGGATAAATTTAACAGTATCTTCCATTTCTTGCCAGCCTGCCGCACCCCGGGCCTCGTAGAAAGCAGTATTTAATTTATATGCAATGGCAAGCTGATGCGTGGCAAGGATAATTGCCTGGTTGAAATCGAATTGCGGATGGTCATTTCGGTGAAAGAAGGCAGGAAGTTTTTCAAATTCGGAATCCAGTCCGATGCATAAAAAGCTTTTTTTTAATCTGATCTGGTTAAAAAGCTGGTCTGAATTCATCTGTCAATTTATTAAACCAATTCACTTGCTTTCAATCTTTCAGCATTTTCAGCCATCTGAAGCTGATTATAGAGTTCCTGCAGGTTCCCGTTCAATACTGAAGCCAGGTTATATAATGTAAGGTTAATCCGGTGATCAGTCACCCTCCCCTGGGGATAATTATACGTCCTGATTTTTGCCGACCGGTCGCCTGTAGATACCATGGTCCTGCGCTTGCGGGTTATATCTTCCAGATATTTTTGATATTCAAGATTATAGAGCCTGGTTCGCAGCTCAGACATCGCCTTTTCATAATTCTTTAACTGCGATTTTTCATCCTGGCATACCACTACAACACCTGTCGGAATATGGGTTAATCTGATGGCCGAATAGGTGGTATTGACCGACTGGCCTCCGGGCCCGGATGAACAAAAGGTATCTTTCCTGATATCCTCCAATTTAAGCTGAATATCAAATTCATCAGCTTCAGGAAGGACAGCAACTGTAGCGGCTGATGTATGAACCCTGCCCTGGGTTTCTGTCACAGGGACCCGCTGAACCCGGTGAACACCTGACTCATATTTGAGTATACCATAAACTCCTGCTCCCTTAACATTGAGAATAATTTCCTTATAACCTCCTACAGTCCCTTCTGTAAAGCTGGTGACCTCAGTCTTCCATCCCATTGATTCAGCGTATTTCTGATACATCCTGTACAGATCACCTGCGAAGATGCTGGCCTCATCACCGCCTGTTCCTGCCCTTATCTCCAGTATGGCATTTTTTTCATCCTGAGGATCTGCAGGGAGCAATAAGAATTTAATTTCTTCCTCCATTGGACCAAGTTTTGTATATAAATCCTCCAGCTCGACCTTTGCCATCTCCTTAAGTTCTGCATCTTTTTCAGTATTCAGCATTTCTTTTGCCGAATCAATATTGCTCAACAGGTCCTTGTACCTTTTATAAACATCAATGATTGGTTCAAGATCTTTATATTCCTTATTCAGGCGGATATAACGCTGCATATCCCGGGTGATATCAGGTTCACTTATCAGACGGCCAACTTCCTCAAACCGCATTTTAATTCCTTCCAGTTTGCCAAGTATAAGATTCTCGCTCATATTCCCTCATTTTTAGCAGTTTGCAAAGATACAAAAAAG
>CAZEKO010000021.1:0-18993 GCA_964512775.1 uncultured Bacteroides sp.
TTATACTGGCAGCCATTTCCCTGAAAATTTCAGCATAATACCAATAAGCCCTGTGATTTTTTGGAAGATATGTCATAACAGATGCTAATCCTCCCAAAACCCAACCATTGCCTCTTCCCCAGAAAACTTTTTCACCATTCCGTTCTTTCCTGTCTTTATAATTCCTATCTCTGTAAAACAAATGAGCTGACCGGTCATACAGAGAATCGACACAAACTTTAAACTCCCGGTCGAGAAATTCAAGGTACTGCTCTTTTCCGGTAAGATCATAAAGTCCTGCGAAAACAGGCGGAGCCATAAACAAAGCGTCACACCAGCTCCAGCGTTCCTGCCCTTTGTCAACTCCTATCCATAAGGGCACCCGGGAAGGATTGGTTATTGTATAATCAGCTTTTGACAGGGTGGGAATCAGGATTTCCCAGGTACCATATCTCCTGTACATTTCCAGGTACATCTGAGCCACACAAAAATCATCAGCATGATATTTATTTTCTCTATCAATCAGTTGCCAACGATTTGAATTGCCAATATCTATAAGGAAATCATAATATTTTTCATTATGGGTTATCTCATTAAACCTTATCAGTCCCAGATAAAAGGGACCATTTGTCCATGATAAGGTTTTATGCCTGATCTCCGGGAAATATTGTATCTGCCAGTCAGCAACTTTTCTCATTAAGGCAATCACATCATCCGGATTACCTGAAGCTTTTAACCAGAAACTATTCAGAAAAAAAACAAAAATTAAAAATTTCAGGAGTCTCATTTTAATAAATTATAAAACTTACGTATTTAAAAGACAGAAACAAGAAAATCAATATCTTACAAATATTCATAATTTTGAATATGTGTCGATCAGGCTTCGTACAAAAAGACTTTTCCTGAGTTCTTTATCTGGAACTTCAAAAGAAATGACATACACTGTTTTGGTTTCACCTGGAAGCAGATGGAAGTAATTATCGGAAAATCGGGCATAGCTGTCATCAACTCCAAGTTCTACGTAGGCAGCAAAGCGTTTTGCCGTCAAAACTACTTTTCTTCTGCCATTTTCCAGGGTTTGCGAATATTTTATTTCAGGTTCTTCAAGTTTCCAGTATTTAGGCGGCACAAAAAAGACAACATTTGAAGAAAGTATAGTATCACCGCGGGTCAGCTTTACCGATAAATATACCTTTTCCCTTTTCCGGTAACTGTCTTTCCGGTATGTTGAAAGATCAGGATTTTCTCCTACATATTCTGAAAGATCCAATCCTGCAAGTATAACACTTGAGTTTGCAGGGATCAAAACATCTATGGATCTGTGATTCTCTTCCTTACCATCGAACCTTGAAAGAGTCCATTCCAGTTGACATGTTTTCTCCTCCAATAAATCGTTTGACCCATAAACAAGGACGGAATCGTTATGGACCACACCACTGACCAGAACAGGACTGAAAAATCGTTTTGCCATGTAATGCAGGGCCTTCCATCTTCCGAAATAGTCGATACTGCTAGAGGATATTACAGGCCAGTTATCGTTCAACTGCCAGTAAAGGGCACCGGTTGAATTTGGATAGTTACGGCGGAGCGCCTCGCAACCCATTTTCATCCCTTCACCCTGCAGAATTTGTGATACAGTGATCCAGTTCATCATCCCCGCGGGTAACCTGTACATATCAGCAGTGTGAGTGGCAATGCGAACATTACCCTGATTCTGATTTGGTTTTCTTCCTGCAAGATTATGATGATCAAGGATTGCTGAAGGGAAATAGCGGTCTTCAGGTTCTGTAAAAGAACGGATTGTCTCAGCATGTGGTAAAGACTGAAATCCAAATTCAGCTACAAACCTGTATTTACCCATTTCGGAATATGCGTCAAAACGTTTTTCTCCCCCCCAGACTTCATATGTATGGGCTGTTCCGGACGATGTTTGCCAATCGGGGCGTTCTTTTGCACGATCCAGCGGATTGTGAGGACTGCTCGGGAAATAAGGCCGGCCGGGATCATATAATGCCGCGGTACGTGGTATGGTTTCATAAAATATCTTATCAAAATCAGCCCACGAGGTTGCCGGGTAATTCTTAAGCCAGTTTTGCCCCGCTGCCATATTATATTCAGATTCATTGTTACCACACCAGAGAACTATAGAAGGATGGTGCCGGAGGCGAAGAACAACATTCCTGATCTCTTCCTTTACATTTTCAAGATAAGAATCCACTGCCAGGTAGGGTCCTGATGCAAACATGAAATCATGCCATATCATAAGGCCGTTTTCATCACAGAATTCATAGAAAACTTCCGATTCATACAGACCTCCTCCCCAAAGACGTATCATGTTCATGTTTGCTTCGATACATGAACCTAAAAGCTCTTCATATTTAGCTTCGGTCAGACGGTTAGGGAGAGCATCCGCAGAGATCCAGTTTGTACCTTTACAGAATATTATTTCCCCGTTTACTTTTATCCCGAATGTTTCCCCCCGTTCATCTTTTTCCTGACTTAAGGCAATTGTACGCAATCCGATCCTCAGCTTTTTAGAATGAACCATCCGGTCAGCATCAAATAATTCTGCCTTAACTGTATATAAAGGATGCTCTCCCCATCCGTTTGGCCACCATAACTCAGGGTCAGGAATCCTTAACTGCCCCCCGGAGATTCCATTTTCAACAAGCAAATTTTTCTCGACAACGGTTTTTCCTTCAAGGGATATCTGGACTTTGAGGCTCAGATCTGATGAGTGATAATTTTCGATGTCTGCCGATATGGAAAGTACTGCTTCTTCGGGATTTGAAAGATCCTGGCTGACAGCCAGTTCTTTAATCCTGCCGGTGTCGAAAGCAACTAAACGGATCGGTTTCCATAAACCGCATGAAAGAAGCCGGATTCCCCAGTCCCAGCCAAAGTCAGATGCTTCTTTGCGGGAATAAAACAGCAACCCTTTCAACGCATCTCCTGTACTTAATTCACCGGTACTCCATGTAATCCGGGGATCTGCCTCTGCCTGCATCCTGTTCCACTGAAGAACCGACCGAAAAACAGCACGCAAGGTATTCGTTCCGATCCGTAGTTGTTGTTTCACATCGAATTCATACTCAATGAACATATTTTGTGTAGTGGCAACAAGGGCATCATTCAGATATAATTCACATATTACATCCAGCCCCCGGCAATCGAGTATAATTTTATCCATTAAGAGAAAAGCCTCATCAACAGTAAACCTGCGTTCATATTCCCATTCCTTTTTTTCTACCCATTGAGCATCTAATTCTTTGTCGCGATAAAAAGGATCTTCAAGTCTCCCCAGCCTTATCAGATCCTGCTGAACCGTACCCGGAACGATACCATCCATCCAGGTATCTTCATCAGTGGACTTGAATTTCCATGCACCATTCAGATCAATGACATAAACAGTATCCAAACCATCTTTAATACGGTTAAATGCCGGGAGATCAGCACCACTAATATGATTCTGGTTTATGGAGTCATGATCATAGCTACAACTGCTGAATATCAATATAAAACCCAGACATAAAAACAATAATTTGGAGATACAGCTTCCTGGTTGTGGGATTATTCTCACTTTTTTTGACTTCATCATTATTCAGGTTTTTACGTTTCTGCTATTATTTTTCCCTGGCGTAATGGTAAATAGCTTTCCCGTCAATATTTATGAAATAAATCGACAGGCTTGTTTTGGTAGCTGAACAAATACTGAAGCCTGGAGAAGATGCAGAAAAGATGGTCATTTCGTTATTAGCTTCAGGACGAACCTCTGATGCGGCTGTGTTAACAAAATAATCAATTTTACTTTCCGGGGCTTTCAGATGTTGAAATATATGATCATGAGCACCGATATAAAAATCCACATTATGCTTGTTTAATATAGGGTTCAGGTACTCCACCAGTTCTTTTGAATTTCCACGCGTTGGGTGGGCGCTATAAACAGGATGGTGCCCAACTACTACAATCCAGTCTTCATAAGCAACGGTAAGCACACTGTCAATCCATGCCAGCTGTTTTTGTGCATTCATAACAGAATAATCAGGGTTGGTACCGCTAAATGCTGAAACAACAGGATATGTGTCCATTATCACCAACCTGATACTCACTCCATTACGCGATTTAATAACAGTGTAATAATTGGCGGGCATACACCAGCGGCGACTTATCCTCGAATAGTCGATCTGGGACTGAATATTACCACCATGATCGTGGTTGCCTAATGCCGGGTACCAGTCATAATGAGAAGAGGGGTGGGTATAAATATTTTCAAAGGATGACATCCATAGAGGATCCTGGATACTTTGTACACCCTGAATCTGAAAATTATCACCAACTGTAACATAAAATCTCACACTGCAATCTGTAGCAATCCTGGCCATCATATCGGCAACCTCTTTTTGATTATAATATCCATTTCGGCCATGATCGCTAATAACTAAAAAATTATATGCCGAGTCGGACGGTAAAGGGATGGTTTGACCAGTAACCTGCATTCCTAGTGAAGACACCAGCAAGATCATCGCAAAAACCACAAATATTTTCTTCATGTCAATTATAGCTTTTAATTTTTATTCCATTTTTGATAAACTATCATCAGAAAAGAAAGATTAACTGTCCCTGACAAATCATGCAGGTTATTGAAGGCTGGGTTTAAAATTCCCATATTTGTTGAAATTAAAAAACCGGTCTGCATTATTATTGAAAATTTTATCTATGACCTTTTTCGGAAGCTGTAATCCTTTAACTTTTGCAGGTAGATTTTTAATATTCATTGATGAATCGGTAGCGAGATAAATCCAGTCAGACTTCCATCTTTCCAGAAGCATTTGTGATCTGGCAGAAAAATCAGTATCGTCCGGAGGAATTGTTATATCAGTTCCATATAAGATCCGGTCCTGATATTTAATCAGAAATTCGTGAATCCTTTGATAGTCTTTAATTGATTGTGACTGTAAATGAGCCATGCGTGCCGATAATTCTACTTTAAAATCAGGAAACATATCCAGTCTTTTTGCTACCTCGTCAACACTCCATTCTAGGCTGGCCAGGTGGGATCCGGTAAAGTCAAGCCCCGGATGTTTTTTCAACAGATTATCCCTGGCATTGATCTGATCTTCATAAGATGGAGCTTCGGGATGCAGATACATATGGTATTGCGGGTTACTTTTGTAATACCTGTAATTTAAAGTGTCTGTCATTTCATTAAGGGGAAGCCAGCAATTTCTGGGTTCTCCCAGGTGACCCATCACAGGAATTTTGTTTTCTTCAAAATAACGGAATATCGGATCAAAAGCAGGATCGTCAACCATAACATAACGTCCTTCCTTATCTTTTAAGACCATTCCAATATTTTTCCAGATCTTTATTCCTGAGGCTCCGGCTTTGATACACTGATTTATCCGGGCTATTGTATTTTCAGCAAAACCGGCTGTGCCGAAACTGTCAACGGAAAAGGTTCCAAAAAACCCAAACCTGTCCGGCCATGCCTTTTTAATAGAACTGGCAGTATTTAACTGTTCATCAATTGAAATTCTCGAATCAACATTCGGGGAGATAACCCTGAAATTATATCTGGAAGCTAACTCCAAATAACCCGGATCCAATGAATTAATATGTAAATGAACATCTGTTTTAGACACTTTATCAAAGTCACTGACAGTATAATATTCAGGTTTTTTCTGACATGAAATTATAATAATGATGCATGTAACACCCACAATTAAGATCACAGTCAAAAAGAAACTTCTTTTATTTAATCGTTCTTTCATAATTATTCCACTTATGTATTAATTATATCTTTATTTATCTTCATTGCTTCAATATTTTTTAAATCAATTAGTAGATGATTTCATTGTTATGACATAATTTTTGATTTCCTCCTTATAGTATTCTAAATTTCATTGGCTTTTAAAATTCAAACCATAGAACTCCTGTGATTGGAGTATAATTTAATTGTAGATTTTTCTGGCTTTGCGGTCCCATTTTTTCAGGTGCCTGAAATTTTGTACCTATTGGAGGGATAGCATAAATAAATCCTAAATTTCCTGCAGGAAAAGGCGGACTGGTATAATCGTTATCTGCTCCTTGTGGTTTATCCGGTTTTAGCATTTGAAAAAATGTATTCTCGTTTTCGAAATGAATGGTAAATGACTTTTCCTTATTTTCAACAACTACCCAATTTACATTAGCATGATAACCTTTGAACTCAGGGTAGAGCCAGCTTTCACCTGTAACCGTATTATTATAGTCTTTATGCCAAACACCGAATTGTAACCCTTGCATCCTGTTTTTCCAAACACGGTATGAACCTCTGCCCAACCATTTCATGCCGGTAATTTTTTCTTCAGGGTAATTCATACTTATACCAATAATATTTGCTTCGCCTTTATGCTCAATAGTATATGCAAGCTTTACGGGCATACCGGGGGAAAAAATCCATTTAAGAGCCATTGACCCTTCTCCTGCATAAGAAGTTTCAACTATATAATTATCACCTGTTGAATAATGATTAAAACTTCTTAATGTAAGCTCAGCAGATACCATGAAAGGACCACTGGATAAAGAAATAAGAGAGTTATTGCAGATCACTTTATCAAGAAAGCCGGTGCTTTCTGTAAAATAGCAGCTGACATTTCCGTTTTGAACCATTAATTGATCACCATCGTCTTTAGCGGTAATAACGGCAACATTAGTGTTTTTGCTGAAAGTTTTTATTGTCAATTGCCGGGCTGTAGCAATTGTCCAGCTCCAGGTAAATAGCTCCTGGTTATTTTGGTCGAAAGCAGTAAGGAATAAAGCATCACTCATTTCCCAGGAAGATGGAAGGTTAATTTTTAAAAACCCTTTTTCGCCAGGTGCTAAAGAAACAGGAGCACAATTTCCAGATGCGTTTATTTTAAATGATGTTGTTGTCTGAGATGGTAAAGGATAAGATACCAGTTTCCATTTGAAAGAACATTGATTTAAGTTAGTGTACAAATACCTGTTCTCTACGTTAAGCCTTCCTTCAAAGAGTGCAGAAATATTTTTTTGGTTTATATAAACCGGACACCAAATTTCTTTAATAGCATAATAGCTGCCTTCTTTTTCTCGATGCGGACCTAGTATTCCATCAGGTGCATGATTACCGTCAGTATCAATTGATCCATCTTTATCGGTTCTCACTATCCCTTCATCAGCAAAAGCCCATAAAAACCCACCTGCATTAAAAGAATGTTTAAGCATCAGGTTCCAAAAATCATAAAGCCCCGCTCCAAGACCTCCATCATAAAGCCCATGCATAAATTCAGTAGGAAAGAAAACCTCAGTGCCGTACAATGTAGAATTTACTACATAATTATAATCAGGATAATGTTTAGTATCTGTTCCATTAAATTTTTCAGAAGGATGATATACCAACCTTTTTTGAGGATCATACAAATGATAATCGTTATCTAAACTGCGATTCCACCCACCTTCATTTCCATTAGCCCACATAACAATGGAAGGATGATTTACATCACGTTCTACTAGCTCTTTTACCAATTTCCTTCCCACCACTGTATCGTATGCAGCCTGCCAGCCGGTGAGTTCGTCCAATACGAATAATCCAAGCGAATCACATACATCTAAAAAATGCTGATCTGGCGGATAGTGAGACATACGAACAGCATTCATATTCATGTCTTTTATAAGCTTTACATCCATGATACTTATTTCTTTGCTTAATGTCCGGCCTGTTTCGGGCCATGCACTATGCCTGTTCACTCCTTTAAAAACCACTTTAACATCATTCACATAAAAGCCGTCTGATGGTCTTAATTCTGCTGTACGAAAACCAAAACGTTGTTCAATGGTATGTATAATCTTACCATTCCTTTTTAATGACAGTATAAACTCGTATAGATTTGGCTGTTCAGGATTCCATGTTTTTATTTGTTGAAATTTTTTATGCAGATTAACACTTGATGATGATATATCGGAAGTAAAAGGTTTACCAACGTTTCCTCCATGTATTTCCCGTACCTGTGCTTCAAGTTTATCTCCTATGCTACTGTTTATTACGGTAGCATTTAGTTTAAAAGTGCCGTCTGCTTTAGCATCAATTGCTATTTTTTCAATAAATGTCTGAGGAAATATTTGCAGATATACCGGTCTGAATATCCCGCCTAATGCCCAAAAGTCTCCTTCACGCTCTGCCCTGTTTACAGATGTGTTTGCAGATTGTTTACTGACAGTTATTTCTAAAAGATTGCTGTCATTATTTTGTACTAAATCAGTAATATCATACCTGAACTGATAAAATCCTCCCTGGTGTACCGGTCCCGCCGGTTGTCCATTTATTTTCACTTCAGCATCTGTCATTACACCTTCGAAAACAATAAATATTTTCTGACCCTTCCAGTGAGAAGAAGCAGGGAAAGAATATTTATATAATCCCTGTTCATCACTTCGTGCTCCTTTATCGTTGCTGTAACCATTACCATAAGTATAATTTCCAAAACCCTGCAGCTCCCAGTTAGATGGAACAGCTATTTTAGTCCATCTTCCACTATTATGTCCTTTCGTACAAAAGAAATCCCATTCAACTGTATTATCTTTATCAGTACCTGATAAATAATAAATAATCGTTTGTTGAGCATTTATTGAATAAAGTATTCCAAACGACACAACAAATAATATTAAAATCTTCTTCATAAAACTTAATGTGAAAACATCAGTATTTTATTGAAAAATTAACACACATGGCGAAGATGTATGCCAACAGAATCGGGTTATCTGATTATAAGAGATTGAATTGGAGTTGAGCATAGCATGAGGAATTCATTTGAAAATTAAACAGACATTCAGGATTTTTCAGGGATCCAAAAAAACTAGTCCCTGATAAAAGAAACTAGTTTTTAAAGTTTATTGGATGACTGTTCAGGTTATTTTACAATTACTTTACCATATGGGACAACTACTTGTTTGTAATCCGAACTGTTATAGCCATGGTTAGTAACAACCAAAGTAAGATCAAATTCTCCAGCATTTGGATATTTGTAAGAAACATACCATCCTCCGTCAGTTTGAGTACCTTTGAATCCTCTGGCGCCTACTAATCCGTAATCAATATAACAATCACTGCTTGTGAGTATGGGATGATTATACATATCTAATGAATCGATGGCAGTCCCCTTCTTTTTCATTATGGTTCTGACTCCACCTGGCCAGATAGTGCAAATTTCAGCTTCAGTTTCGACAACAAACTTTATTGTTTTTCCTTTCACAGCTTCAGTAACGAGGGAATCTTTACTGTCTATCCCTGTCATAAACATTTTAACAGAATTTACAGAAGGTACCGGAATGATATCCTCTTTCAGGCACGAAGCAACGGAAAAAGGTACTATTAGCACCAGGACAAACACATATCTTATATTTTTCATATTATTCATTTTTAATTCAATATTTTATTAATACCCTTCATTTTGACTTAAAGTCGGATCTTTTTCGATTTCAGTCACCGGTACCGGTAGCAATAACTGGTATGCCTCTATTGGGCCGACACGGTTAATCAGATTGTCATAGTCAATTTTTGTCAGTAATGCGTAGCTGATTTTTTCAACAGCTTTCCCGGTTCTGACGAGGTCAAAATAACGATGCCCTTCGAAAGCCAGTTCCATTCTGCGTTCGTGCAGAATGACATCAATGGTAAGGGCATCAGGATTGGTTAATACCGGGACTCCCGCTCTCGTGCGAACCATGTTGATATATGTTAAAGCGTCGCTTTTTTGATTTATGAGCATCAATGCTTCGGCATACATGAGCAGCGCATCGGCATAACGGGTAATCGGATAATTGTAATCACAACCTGCAATGAGAGCGTAATTTTTAACATCGGCCGGAGCGGGAGTTAATTTCCTTGCCCAGGGCTGTAACGGCGGATTAGCGGCCGAAACTTTGCCGGAATCAACAGTTGCAGTATATCTTATTGTTTCACCACTGTTTACAAATTCCCGCATCAGGTTAAACTCTACTGCTACTTGCTGGTCGTATTTACTAGCGCACAATAAAGCTCCTATGTCAGGGCACATCCATCTGAAAAAATCACTCGATTGCCCTGCTGCTGTATTATAATTAACTTCGAAAACAGATTCCGAATTAAATTTATTGGCAGGCAGGAAAAAATTTTGAAAGTTTGAAAAAAGTGAATAATTCCCTCCGGCTTTATCAACGATCAATTTTCCCAGGGTTTCTGCTGCTTTTGAAGGATTATTCAGAGTCAGATAAACCTTCCCTAAAATCGTTAATGCGGCACCTGATGTAGCACGGGCTTCTTCACCTCTAAGTGCAATATCACCTTTTTTATAGCAGTTGGCAATTGCAAATTCAAGATCAGGAATAATGACACTGTTATAAATATCATCCACCGGAGTACGACCAATGCCGAATGCATTATTTGGATCATCGAAAGGAACAGTTACTTTAGGCACATCGCCGTAAAGACGCACCAGGTTAAAATACGATAAAGCACGAAGGAAACAAGCTTCACCCCGATAGGCTTTTATTAATGCTTCTTCAGTATCATTTATGGCTTTGTATTTATCGATAGCCGCGATGATGTTATTGCAATTCACAATCATTTTATAACCACTGGTCCAAAGGGGTGTAATCGAATTACTATTGGTTTTTAAGAAAAGATGAAAAACATTAGTCCAGTGAAGATCTTTAAGGTCATCAGACATCATCTCGACATTGAGTGGCAAATGATTAGCTTTTGTATAATAAATGCTTTGCAATGTTTTGTAACATCCTATCAAACCGCTCTTTATTTCCTTTGCATTTGTAAAATAGTTTCCAATTGAAAGATTATCTTCAGGTTGCCTGTCAACAAATTCTTCAGAACAGGCAAAAAACAGGGCCGTAATAGCCGACAGTGCAATATATTTTTTCATGATGGTTTCATATTAGGTTTTTGTTCAAATAGTTAAATTAATACCAAAACTAACTGTTCTGGACAAAGGATATGCACCACGGTCAAGTCCCTGTGAAGTTGGATTATCGCCCCTGGAATTGATTTCAGGATTGTATCCGGGGAATTTGGTAAATAACCATGCATTTTGAATATTCATGTAAAGGCGGGCATTTCCTAATTTCATTTTTTGAAGAATTGATCCGGGTAATGTGTATCCCAGGGTAACAAACTGAATATTCATATATGATCCTTTGAATATAAGTGCTCCGGATACATCATCACTAACATACTCCTTTCGGTTAGGGGCCGCATATTTTCCATCTGTTCTGTATGGTGTCCAGTAATTGTCAAAATAAAAGTATGTAACGTTCGTCTGACCATTGCCTTGTGCAATAGTACCATAACTTACCATGTTAATATCGCCACCCTGAGTTCCATTCATTTGAATTGTCAGGTCAAAGCCTTTGTATTCGAAATTGTTGGTCATTCCCCACGTAAAATCCGGGAAAGCTGAACCATTAATGGTGTAGTCGCTGGCGTCAAGTATTCCATCACCATTTACATCGGCTATTTTGGGCGAACCCGGAATCGAACGACTCATCCATCTCGCAGTGGTGGCGCCGAAAATAGGATGTGTCTTTACATCTTCCCAATCATCAAAAGCGCCAAGATCAACCGGTCCATAAAGACAGGCCAACGGTCTGTTTTCGGTAGTGTAGGTACCATCACCGGCTAACGGACTCGTAATATCGAGTACACGATTACGAAAATAATAAAGATTAAAGCTGGTGGTCCATTTGAACTGGCGGGTCAGATTATGTGTAGTTAATACCCATTCAAATCCACGATTTCGCATCTTTGCAACGTTTGTCAGGTATGAACTAAACCCGGTAATGACAGGTAATGGCTTATTATAGAGCAAATCATCGGTCAACCTGTAAAAATAATCAACACTCAGGCTGATCCTGCTGTTCAGGAACTGAACGTCGGTGGCAATGCTCCAGTCTGTATTGGTTTCCCAGCCAAGCGATGAATTTGCAACTTTATTTGTCTCATAAGCAGAAGATACTGCAGATGTACTGCCTAAAACATAATTCAGTGCTCCTAAAGTGCTTATGGCGTTATAATTCCCAATACCTGAATTACCTGTTTTGCCCCAGCCTCCGCGAATTTTCCAATCGTTGATATATTGTTTCAGAGGATTAAAAAAGGTTTCGTCCGAAACGCGCCAGGCTAAGGATACTGAAGGAAATATCCCCCATTTCTGGTCTGATCCGAATTTAGAAGAGGCGTCTCTGCGTATGCTGCCCGTAAAATAGTACTTCCCGTCATAATTATACATAACGCGTCCAAAAGATCCGATAAGCGATTCGCTTGAACGGCCGGTACTGGCATCAGTTTGCGCATTCAAAACCGTAATGGCTTGATTTAAAGTATTGATTTGATCTACAGGAAAGTCATACTTCAGTATATAAGTACTTCTGTATTTTGCTTCCTCTGCCGAATAACCCGCCATTGCAGTAATAGCGTGTTTTCCGAATGTATTCTGATAAGTCAAAACGTTTTGCAGGTTCCAGTAAAAACGGGAAGTGATTGTGTTGGATCCCGTTGTTCTGTCAGTGAGAGTATACCTGGTCGCCGCTGTACTGGGGGAATAAGCATTTCTTTCCCATGAACGGAACTCATTGTGTAATTCCGATCTGAAAGTTAGTTTATCTGTGATCTTAATTTCTGCGAACAGGGTAGTCAGATTTCTTGCAGTCTGCCTGTTATCTGTTTTCAGATACACATGAAACGGATTTATTAACATGGTAAGATTCCAGTTCGTAAATTTAGACAATCTCTCCCCAATATAATAAGGGGTACCATCAGGATTAAACACAGGCTCAATCGGAGGTGCAAATATAGGAACCGTCAATGGATTCGTCAGATTACCCTGAGCTCCGGTACCATCGGATAACGCAGTGTTGAGTACACTTAAGTTTTCAAAGGAAGGGGCAAGATTCAATCCCACTTTGATACTCTTGCTTATTTTCGCGTCAATTTTGACACGGAAAGAAAATCGTTCGTATCCGGTAGTAGGAACTATTCCTTCCTGATCGTAATACCCGCTGGAAACCATGTATGAAATATTTTCAGTGCCACCTGTTGCTGAAAGTTGAAAATCACTTACTTTACCGGTTCTTGTAGTTGCATCCTGCCAGTCGGTATCATAAGGACTTTGGGAGATACTGTCCATTGTAGTGATCCAACGATAGTGGAGTGATTTAGGGTCCTTCATTGAAGCGGCATTTGGCGAGTACAGCCTCCAGTTTTCAATTCTGAGCTCGGGTGGGTCGGTCCACTGCCACAGAGGGGCATCAGGGTTATTTGTGCCAAGATTCGGATCTTCAACCAGATAGGCCGCTATACGGGCTTCCTCAAAATATTGTAAATAGTCTTGTTTATTCAGCACATCTACTTTATTAATCCTGTTCTGAAATCCGGAGCTTGCATTTACTGAAATAGTCGGTTTCCCGGTCTTCCCGCTTTTGGTAGTAATAAGAATAACACCATTGGAAGCCTGTGTACCATAAATAGCGCTTGAGGAGGCATCTTTTAATACTTCGACTGATTCAATATCGGCCGGATTAATGGAATTAAGCGGATTTTCATACTTGTCGAATCCGTCTTTCAACGGAAAGCCGTCAATTACAATTAGCGGGCTGGTAGCTGCATTAATAGAACCAATCCCGCGGATATTGATCTGTGAACCGCCTCCAGGGGCAGCATTAGTGTTGGTAATCCTCACACCTGCCATATTCCCGGAAATTGCCTGAGTAAAATTGGATATGGGTTTGTCTTTCAGACTCTCTGAAGAAACTGAAGAAATAGCGGTGGAAACATCCCTCTTTTTTATCGTACCATAACCAATCACAACAACCTCCTCCAGACCAATTGCCGATTCAGCCAAAGTTACATCGATCTGAGTCAGTGCGCCGATAATGATTTCCTGGGATTCCATCCCGATAAATGAGAAAGTCAGACTTTTTGATCCCTGAGGAACTTCAATACTGTATTTACCGTCAATATCAGTCATAGTACCCAGTGTTGTTCCGGTAATAACAACGTTTGCTCCAGGAACAGGTACTCCATTTTTGTCGGCAACAGTTCCGGTTATTTTCTGTTGTTGCTGAAATAATGTAAGTATTCCGGATTCTTCTTTTGAGGTCAATATGATCTGACGGTCGTAGACTGCAAATTTAACATCATCGTCAAAAATATTACTTAAGATATCTTTGATAGGCTGATTCTCCGCATTAATATATACTTTACGCTCTGTATTAATCACATTCTGATTGAATAAAAAATAGAATTCACTAACTTCTTCAATTTTATTGAGAACCTGTCCAACAGAGACATCCTTCATATTAAGGGAGATTTTTGTGTTTTGCGAATAACCTGGACCAGCTATCAGGTTAATTAATCCGCAAAAAAACAGAAAAACTGTGATTTTCATGGTTAGTAGAAATTTGTGCCAACTACTATATGGTTTAGGTAAGCCATAATAATCTAAGATTTTTTTCATACTTTTGTATTGTTAGGGTTAATAATAAGAATGTTTGAAGTACATGCAAAGACATTCAATTGACCATTAACCGGAGGAAAGGTGTCACTGCACTTTTCCTCTTTGTTTCCTGATCAACCATATGGAACTTCAAGTTTGTGTCATAGCTTAATTTTATTTGTTAATAATCAAATAATTTAATTATGAATTGTTGGTTTTGCCGGGAAGATGATTATTTTCTTCTTTGGAAACGATCCATCGGGTAGGGGATTTCGTTTTAATTCCCTGAAATCAATAGGAGAACTGAGCTTCAGTAATTTTAATATTTCATCTAAAGACTCATCCTGGAATGTTGCCCAGTACCGGTAATCCTGTAGCTCTGTGCCCTGAAGTTCAATATCGACTTTAAATACCTGTCCTATCTTTTTTACTGCTTCGCTAAGAGGTTCATTCCGAAAAATCAACTTTCCATCTTTCCAGGCAATATATTTATATACATCCTCATTCACGATGCTTTTTGTTTTTGTTTCTCTGTTATACTTCAAATGCTGATTGGGACAAAGTTCTGTAATTAAAGTAGGATTCTTTATATTATCTAATTCATGAACAAAGACTTTTCCTGAAACAAGAGTCACTTCAGTAACCGGGGTTAAATCAAATTCTTGAATATTAAACTTCGTTCCAGTCGCTTTAACCAGCAAAGTTGAAGTTTGAACAATAAACGGATTGGAAACATCACTTTTCACCTCAAAACAGGCTTCCCCTTTTAAATAAACATGGCGATTTTTATTATCGAATTTATCCGGATACCTCAAACTGCTACCTGAATTTAACCAAACCAGAGTGCTATCTGCCAGTTTTAAAGCTGAACGAGTACCAAACGCAGCATAAACCTCATTATAAACAGGTTCATTCAGAGAAGACGTTTTATGTGAATTTAGGTATAGTAATAAGATCGTACTAACGGCTAAAGGAAGAATTATTACTGCAGCAATTTTCTGCCAATAATACCATAGAGATCTCCCCGGAGATACTTCTGAAATCCTGTTAAGAACCTTCCCCAATGCTTCTGGTGTATTGATCATATTTGGATCTAGCTGTTTATCAGATACCTCCCATATGTTTTTTACTTGTTTAAAGTAACGCTTGTTTGTTTCTGAGCATTCAATCCATTCTCTCAATTGAGCAACTTCGCTTAAATCAGCTTCGTCTGAAAGATTCCTTGCTATTAAAGCTAAAATATCGTCCTGATGTTTTGTTCCCATTGTATGATAAAGACGTTTTATATTTGAAAAACCACAGTAAAATTCTTTTAAAAATTCATTATGTATAATTTAATCAGACATCTATTTTATTGATTCGTTTTTGTAAAATCACTATTTTCTCTTAATCGTCTATTATCTTAATTTTTGTCATCAACACTGATATTCATATTAATAACCATGGAGTGTTGCTCCCAGGAAAGAAATTAAATATTAATGAACATTTGAAAAAAGCCGATAAAGCCAATAAAAATTATCAAATATTCTTTTAAATGATTACGAAGGATTTGTAGTGCCTTACCAATGCGGACCTCGATGGTTCTTACAGAAACTCCCATTAATTCAGCAATTTCATGGTATTTTAATCCTTTGTATCTATTCATTTGAAACGCTTCTGATACTTCTGCCGGCAGCTTGCATAGTGCAGATTTTATTTGTTCCTGCAATTCCGAATAAAGCATGTAACTATCTGTATCATACTCAAATTTAGGTGAGCTATCAATTACATAATTATTATGGGATCGCATTATTTTATTATGCCGTAGCCAATTGATGCATTTATTCTGCACCATTTTCAGAAGATAGGATTTAAATGAAACATCGATTTTAACAGATTCATGCTTTTCCCAAAGCCTGACAAAAGTATCCTGAACGATTTCTTCTGCACTGTCCAGACTGTTAGTGAATCTCGCTGCAAACATTACGAGATCCTGATAATAGGCTGTAAAAATATTGGAAAATGCAGAAGAATCACCGGCTTTAAGTTTAGAAATCAGTACTTTCTCAACTAATGTCACAGCATTATTTGCCACTTTAGGGTTGTCGTTATTAACCAAAGATAAGAAATCCTCAAAATCTGGTGGTTGGGGAATCTCCATCTTCCTGGCTAGAGCATAGATTGTCATCTATAAATAATTAAAGATTATAATATATTTAAATATGTGAAATGCTAACCAGGCGATTAACATTTCACACTTTAACTAACCTTACTTAACCTAACCTAACCTCACCGACCTTATTCGATTATTATTTAATAAATATTACCTTTTTAGCATAATTGAATCATTTATCAACTTAATTTATCAGAAGACGTTTTAGAAAATAAATACCACATAAGAAATTTCATATTCTATAAAATTTATTGGTCCACTTAAATGGCCTAACATTTATATTACTCTTCAGATAATTCTTTATTCAAAAAGACTGAGTTGCAATTGTTTATAATTTACTGCCTTCGCTTCGTATTTCATGATAGTCCCAAAATGTACCTCACATTAAAATGATTGAGGAGATAAATGTATAGCTATGTACAACATAGAAGTCAGACAAAAGCTCCTGATCGCTTGAATTAGCCAGTAACCTTGACCATAGTTGGCCGGGGAAAATTGACCACCAAAGGCTGGAGTTAAATATTTGTTTTTTAGCTATATATACCATTTGCAATCTGACCAGCCAAATGTGGTCAATATGGCCGGCTTTTGCAACTGATAAGCATCTTTGGATGAGGCAATTACGATTCTCTCTTTTGGATTGACTTTTGTTTTATATATAAGTGTTACTTCTGAAACACCTTATATATTATTTGATTCAGATTCAGCTTTCATTTTGATAAAGTTTGGGCAAAAATAATGCAGTAAGTTTCTAAAAAACAGTTATTTAGAATTTATGATTATTGAATGAAATTATAGATATGGTGCAGTTAAAACCAGAACCATTTTAGCTAAGATGCACGAAATTAGCACATTATAAAATGGAATTCATTGCTAGTTGACGGATCGGCGGATTTTTCCCATCTCATCCCATAAAAAACCGACAAGATTTGGGGTGCCTTTAGAATATAACTGAAAGTAATCCCCAATTACTTGCAAAAAAAGTGTTTGCCTGGGCTTTGCTGGTTTCCTCCCGGGGATCACGCCCGAACCTGAGTGAGGGCGTTATCCCCGTTAGTTCTCATGTACCCACTAAAAGTATTTATAATAAATTCAGAACAATTATCTATGCCTTATTGTTTATAATAGGACATATAGGATAATAAATAAAATGAAGAATATAAGTAAAATAATATTGTTGCTAGTATTGACAGGATTCTCATTATTGTCTGAAGGACAGGCATTTGAATTGTCAGAAACAGGTACAGCCGTAGTAATAAAAGGCACATCTTCGCTGCATGACTGGGAGATGAATCTGAAAGCATTCAATTCAGGTTTTCAGTTAAATCAGGAGGGATCGTCAATAAAAGCGCTTGAAAATGTCACATTCAGTTGTAAGGCAACTGATATCAAAAGCGAATATTCCCTGATGGACAAAAAAACTTATGATGCTCTGAAAGCTGATGATTTTCCGGAAATAAAATTCAGCAGTATATCAAGTACAGAGTTGGTTGCCGACGGTAGAAAAATCACAGGAATTCTCGAGGGCAAACTCCATGTTGCCGGAGAGATGCAGGATGTTACAATTCCGTTTAACGGAATTTTTACTGACAGTAAGACAATTAACATAATTGCTTCGACCGATCTGACCATGAGCAGTTTTAATATCACTCCTCCGACAGCAATGCTGGGAGCGCTCAAAACCGGTGATAAGATATCGGTTTCATTCTCACTGCAGTTTGTCCAGAGAATGCAACAGAACGATCATATTTCTGATAATTAATCATATAGAAACTAAACAGAACAATATTTAACCGCTTAAGAACTAAAAATTATGAGAAACGTCTTTGCAATTATTTGCACATTAATTATCTCCACAGGGGCTTATGGGCAGCTATTTGAAGAATCGGTTGCCGATACCGGGAATTTTGATAAGTCAAAAGTACGGGTGGGAGCCGATTTCGCAATGCAGTTCCAGGCACTGGAACATCATGCTGATACTGCCCGTCTTATACCTCTGGGAAAAGGAATAAACCTGCCTTCAGCAAATCTTGTTTTAAATGCAACACTTGCTGACGGAATTGAGGTTAATCTGACAACATATCTGTCATCCCGTCACCATAACGAAGCCTGGGTAAAAGGCGGGTATCTTCTGGTTGATAAATTACCCTTCATAAACTCTGCAGCTATTGATAAAGCAATGGAATTCCTGACATTCAAAGTCGGGGTAATGGAACTGAATTATGGAGATGCTCACTTTCGCAGGACCGATAACGGCAATGCCATAAGGAATCCTTTTGTAGGCAATAATATAATAGATGCCTTCACTACAGCTCCGGCCTTTGAAGCTTTATACAGAAATAAAGGCCTTTTGATTATGGGTGCTGTAACAACAGGAAC
>CAZEKO010000022.1:0-18686 GCA_964512775.1 uncultured Bacteroides sp.
TCACCAAGATAAACATCCCAGACGCTGAGTTGCTGATCACCAAATGATTTAAGTGATCTGATCAGGTAAATGTCGATTTTCAGTGGTCCGGATAAATTTCCCGGTTGCTCCGGATCGGAAAAGGAGGTCCATTTCTGATAAAATGAGAGGCTCCCTCTATAAGTTGAATCATTCTTCCATATAAATGGTATACTGACATTAATCTGCTCCGGTTTCGCCCATAGATCCATTCCCTGAGAAAGCAATTGCGGGACTGACCAATCAGGAGCAATGAGTTTTCCCGTTGGATAATGCCTGTTCCAGTCATAAATAGCTGTTATTCCGGTGATAAAAAGATCTCCGGTCATTTCCATTGCCTGCTTTCTGAATTTGGAGTCAAGGGTTGTATCTGTAACTATTTTCAGATAATCAGCAAAATCAACCAGTTTTTCTGCTGCAGTTATCTCGTATGCCCTGAGTGACTTATCAGTAAGTGAATCCGACATAAATACAGATTTAACTCTGTTCTTTAAACTGATAATATTCTGTTCTTGCCTCATTGCAGCGGTATCTTCATCTTCGGTGCAGGTTCTTGCAGTGCAAACGAGATAAACAATAATTAAAATCCATATGTATTTTATCCACTTCATTCTTCGTCAGCTTTAATTCTGAAACGCAGAATAGCTATTCTGCCGTCAAGATACCGGCAATCCAGAATCTCTATTTGCCTCAGACCGGAAGATGGCATGGTGATCTTATCAATAAATTCCTGTTTATTATAGAGCGCCATGCCGTTCCCGATATTATTTTCGGGAAACTGGTAAATAATTGCATCTTCCCTGAATATGCCGGCAAGCTGTTCACGCCTTTTTTCCCAGGATTCAACATTTGATTGTGAAAAATAGCTGACCATGAGGGCATAATAATCAGCAGTCAGACTTACCATTTCGTTATGGTTGAATTTTCTGAGCGTTCTTGTTACTGTATCAGTAAGATAATAAGGAGCCTTAACCACCATGCTTACCCGGCCTTTGTCAGTTCTGACGGTTATAACTCCATTTTCACCGGATAGAATTGAGACAGGCGATTCATCACCCATAAACAATTCAACACGCAGATTATTGTCGGTTACAGGTTCCCCGGTATCAGAATCAATAAAAGTGAACCTGTAATTCTGTGTATTGATGATCTTTATTATAATGAATAATACAATCATAACAGCAATCAGCAGCAGAGGGATCTTTATCAGGCTGTATATTTGCCTCCCCGGTTTTTCTTCCCCGGGCAATATATCCATATTTTTATGTGTGAAGTCCTGCCAGTTAATGTAACCCGCATACTGGCTTAGCAAGTCAAGCACATCAATCCTGGGCAGCGAGGAATTTTCTGTCTTCATATGAGTATAGAACCACTTCTCGCTGATCTGCCCGTTTACTTTAATACGCAGATCTTCCTGGAAGTCAGTTATTTCCTGGCCTTTCCATTTTGATATATCTGGATTTATGCCCGGGTAGGATTGCATCATAGTCGTTGCTATTTCCTTTTTAAGAAGGCTGAATAGTATTTTTTCTTTCTGATGCAAAATTGAACAGGTATATGAAATTATGTATGTAAAATCCTTGTAAAGTACTTTACAGCTAATTTACAAAAGAATTACAACCTGAACTGCAGAAGGAGGTTCATATTTAAATAAAAAACTCTTAAACAGGAAAGGTGATTATCTATAACAAAATATTTTAACGGGAGATTCTGAGGCAATGAAGAAAGTATTTATTATTATTTCTGTTTTATTTCTGATTTCTGAAAACGGTAATTGTCAATGGTATCAAAGACAATTTGGGGTTAATGACCTTAACCAGTTGTCGCAGGAACAGCTTAATATGGCTCTTAAGAAGGCAAAAGGAGGGGTTGCAACAGGAATTACCTTTTCGGTGATAGGTGCTATTGGAATAGTAAGTGGTATTCACCTGTTTACCAAGGACTATCCGGATGATGAATACCCGGATCAGGCGGAGATGGGAAAACAATTTGAAGGACTGGGGCTTGCATTGATATCGATACCTCCTGAAATTATTGGATTGGTCATCCTGAAAAAAAATCGGTCTCGAATAGCAGAAATTGAAAAAGTTCTTAATAATCCGGAAATTAAAATTGGATTATTCAATTGCCCCTCAAGAGGAGTATTTTCCCATCCAGCGGGGTATATTTCATCCGGGTTTTCTATTATCTTGCGGTTTTGAACAACCATGTAAATAATTGACAATAAATAAATTAACTTAATATTTATAAGATCTTTTAAAAAAGTAACCGCACTAATAAACTAAAAAGATATAGCTATGAAAATCTACAGTCACAATTTTAAAAACCCGAAGGTGTATATTTTTATCCTGCTTACCTTTTTTCTCCACTCATGCGGACAAATGAATGTTCCTTCTGAGATGGTCGGGAAATGGGAGACCGATAAAGACCGGATTACTGTTCGCACCAGGGAAAACAAGACAAGATTCCAGTTTACTTCAGATTCAGCCATTATTAAATTAAAAATTAATGATGATCATACTGTTGATGGTTCCATTGGATCTGCAAAATTTGAAAACGGGAAAATAAAGACGAACTGGCTCCTGCCTGTAAAGATGTCGGGTATTGCATTTACGATTGAATGCGGTAAGATTGGAAAGATTTTCGATAATGATCCCCTGGATTCAAAAGGAGTCGAACTATGGTTAAATCCTGGCCCTGTCAATGACACAATTAATGGAGAACTTCGCTACACTCAGGGGGTTAATTATTTTCCTATGGCAGGATTTGCTTTAACTCGGGAGAAGTGAATTTCAACCAGAAAATGATTAATTAATGGAGAAAGCTTTTCGTACTCCCGGATATCGATTTGCTGATTTGAAGGATTACCAGTTTCAATCACATTTTGTCAGTATCGGTAATCTTCAACTGCACTATATCGACGAAGGCCCGGTTTATGCTGATCCTGTTCTATTGCTTCACGGAGTACCGGGCTGGTCTTACCTTTACCGTCACCTGATTAAAAAAATTGCGGGATCAGGCTGCCGCGTCATTGCTCCTGACCTTATTGGATTCGGGAAATCCGACAAGCCAGGAGAAAAACAAGCTCACACCTGTCAGGCTCATGTCAATTGGATTTCCGGTTTTCTTGATAAACTAAACCTTAATAATATTTTGCTTTTTTGTCATGACTGGGGATCCCTGATAGGATTACGGATTGCAGCAATGCATCCGGGATTGTTTACAGGAATTATAGTCAGCAACGGAATGCTGCCGACCGGTGAACATAAAATTCATTTCAGATTTAAATTCTGGAAGTTTTTTTCAAGATACAGCCCATTCATCCCCGTTGATCTTGTTATTGAATCAGGAACTATACGGAAGCTGGATAATGAAGAAAGAAGGGCATACAGGGCTCCTTTCCCCTCATCGAAATATAAAACTGCAATCCGTATACTGCCCGGACAGGTTCCCACTTCACCCGACGATCCGGAATCATCAATTAATAAGTCAGCATGGGAATCGCTTGACAAGTGGGAAAAACCATTTTTAACGGTCTTCAGCAGTAATGATCCGATAACCCGGGGCGGAGATGAATATATGCAGAGAAGAATCCCGGGGGCAAAAGGGCAGGATCATTTAAGACTGGTTGCCGGGCACTTTATCCAGGAAGACAAAAGCACGGAACTTGCAGATATCATTATCAGATTCAGGAATAATCTGAAGCAGAATTGATTAACCAACTCTACAGGCTTATGGAATGGAATTGTCAGATTGAAAGTATAGGAGTCAAAATGCCGGTTAAGAAATTAACTACAGCTGAATTGCTTGACAAAGTTAAAACTCCATGCCTCAGGAAATTCGGACTTCTTACAGGAATAAGTGAGAGGAAAGTATGTTCATCCGGAGAGGATTCATTTTCACTGGCTGTGGATGCAGCAAAAGACTGCCTTTCATTTTCAAAGTACAGGGCAGAAGAACTCGACATGATTATCAATTGTTCAATTACAAAATACAAAGATGGATTATCACACCATTATGAACCGTCTTTTGCAACACTTATCAGGAAAATTTTAGGAGCCCGAAAAGCAATAGCATTTGATATTTCAAATGCTTGTGCAGGTATGCTTACCGGAGTTTATCTGGCTGATAAATTCATAAAACAGGGAGTAATTAAAAATTGCATGATAATGAGCGGGGAATACATATCAAATATCTGTGATCATGCAGTACAAAACGTTAAAACATCATTGAGTTCAGAATTATCTTCTCTGACGTTGGGTGACTGCGGTGCTGCAGCAATAATTGAAAGAACCGATGATGAAAACAGAGGACTGCTTGTATCAGGGTTTACAACATTGAGCAAATACAGCAGCTTATGTACCGGCAGGCAAAACCGCAATGCTCCCGGAGGCAAAATGAAGACCAGCGCAAAAAAAATCCATCAGGCGGCAATATTTGAATCCGTTCCCATAGTTAAGGATGCTCTGAATAAAAGCAATTTATCCTTTAAAGAAATTGACTGGCTCATTCCTCACCAGACATCGAGAAGCTCAATCCTTTCAGGAGCAAATCATTATCTGGAATGTTTCGGTGAAAAACCCGGGCAAATTGTGGTAAATCTGAAAGAAACAGGAAATACTGCATCGACTACTCATTTTCTGGCATTATACAGATACCTTAATGAAAAACGGTTCAGAGAAAATGAAAATATCATGCTTCTCTGTTTTGCATCAGGATTGATCATCGGTGCAGTAATATTCAGGATGAATAATATGATCTACCGGTATGGGAACATTAATTAATATGGTATCCGTGGTACGTCCACGTGTAAGCTTCTGGCCTGAGAATTCAATCGCTCTGACGGCAAGGGCTGCAAGTCAATGTCTGGTTGGTGCAGGCATAGATCCTCATGACCTGGGTATTCTGATAAATACCGGGGTATATCGTTACAAGAATACAGGAGAGCCTGCTATCGCGGCGCTGATACAGGAGAAGATCGCCGCCAGTAAGGCAGGAAGGAAAAGATCCGGTAATTCCGGAAAAACCTTCTCATTTGATTTAAATAACGGAGGGTGCGGCTTGCTGACAGGAATAGAAATCGTCCATAATCTTTTAAATAATGACGAAATATATTACGGGATGATTGTGACCGGTGACTCCGAACCTTTCCATGGATTATCGGAAGATTATGGCTTTTATGCAGCCGCTGCAGCAGTAATTCTTTCAAAATCAGATGAATCGGTTGGTTTTTCGATGTTCCGTACATATAGTTATCCGGATTACAGTGATGAATTCAGCAGCTATACATTTTTCAACAAAACAGGGAGTAACGGGAGAGGTAAAAATAAGCTGAAGGTGATGCAGAAAGATACTTATATGGATTTTTGCGTTGATTGTGCATTAAAATCATTATTTGATTTTCTGGCTGAATCAGGGAAGACACTTGATGAAATAGATCTTATCATTCCGTCTCAAAGCCCGCCCGGATTTGTAAGCAGGATGAAAAACCAGGTTGGCATGAATGATAATTTTATTCAGGTGGCGGATAATGGGAATAAGGTATTCCATACAGCAGGTCCGGCATTCGCATTGAAGAAGGTATGGGATGATAACCGGTTCGGAAATTCAAAGAACATCATCTTCCTTACTGTCGGCTCCGGTATAAGTGTATCTATTACACTTTATGTAAATTGAAATAACGATAAATGCTACAAACTGATCATTATACAACTGCTTCTGATTTTATAAATGTTTCTGAATACCTGAGAATAAATGCTGAAAGATTCCCGGATAAACCTGCACTTCTATACCCCGTAAGGGTTACATACAGGGAACTGGAAGAAAAAGTCAATAATTTTTCAGCAGGACTCAGCAGCTCAGGTATTAAAGCTGGTACAAGAACACTGGTGATGGTACCTGCCGGAACTGACTTTTTCATTCTGATATTTTCACTCATAAGAATAGGTGCAGTGCCGGTCATGATAGATCCCGGTATGGGACTGAAAGCTATGATATCGGTTCTTTCTGACCTGGAACCGGAAGCATTTATCGGTATTCCAAAAGCCCACCTGATGCGGCTGATAAATCCGAATATCTTCAGGAGTACCAGAATAATGATCACAACAGGTAAAATCAGTTTAATCAGGACAGCCAGTCTCAATAATTTGCCGGGTATCAGTAATATTCATTATGTTACACACCCGGCTGATGCAGCTGATATGGCTGCAATATTTTACACCAGCGGAAGCACAGGTCCTGCCAAAGGAGTAATTTATACAGCAGGCATGCTGAAAAATCAGATTGATATAACCAGAAAGCAATTTGGCATCGGTTCTGATGAAATCGACCTTTGCACATTCCCTTTATTAGGCTTGTTTGCCATTTGCCATGGTAATTCTTCAGTAATTGCTGACATGGATATGGTTCATCCGGCAAAACTGGATCCGGCAAAAGTCATTAAAAACATTTTGGATTTCGGATGCACTCAGATGTTCGGGTCTCCGATGGTTCTGAACAAGCTGGCGGAATATGGCACACGGATGCAAATATACCTTCCCTCGCTGCGGAAAATAATTTCTGCAGGAGCACCTGTCCACCGGAATATCCTGGAATCATTCAGAAAGCTGGTCCCGGACGATGCGGAGATTCATACCCCATATGGTGCAACCGAAGCACTGCCTGTCACTGATATTACTGATTCTGAACTTTTGCTGATTTATTCAGATCAGCATAAATATGAAGAAGGGATATGCATAGGATATCCTGTTGAACCACTTGATGTTAAAATTATCGGAATAACTGACGATCCGATATCAGCACTGCATAATGTAACACCTCTGCCGGTAAATGAGGTCGGGGAAATAATTGTAAAAGGTCCGTGGGTCTCTCCCGGTTATTTTAAAAGAAATGATGCGGACATAAATTCGAAGATAAGAGACTTTACTACTAATGAAAAATGGCACCGGATGGGAGACCTGGGCAAAATTGATGCCCGGGGAAGGCTATGGTTCTGCGGCCGCAAATCACACAGGGTAATAACATCTGAAGGCACACTGTTTACAATCCCCTCTGAAGCTGTGTTTAACCGCCATCCTCATGTTGTTCGTTCCGCTCTTGTCGGAATTAAACCTGATGGATCCGGATTAAAAAAACCGGTGATCTGTATCCAGTTAAAACCCGGGTTCCATCCTACAAAGAAATTGCTTAAGGAACTAATTGAACTTGGTAATTCGTCAGGAATCACTAAGGGAATCTCAGACATCCTGTTTAAGAAAGATTTTCCTGTTGATCCGAGGCATAATGCCAAGATTTTCCGTGAAAAACTGGCCCTGTGGGCTGCAAAACGAGTTAAATGAATGCTTTAGTCACAGGTGGAGGAGGTTTTATAGGTTCAGCCCTGGTAAATGAGCTGGTAAAAAATGGATTCAGGGTTACAAGTTTTTCGAGGAATGATTATCCTGCTCTCAGACAAACAGGTGTTGATGTGAAGAGAGGTGACATATCCGACATGAACTCGGTTTTAAAGGCATGCGAGGGGATGGACATAGTGTTTCATGTTGCAGCAAAAGCCGGAGTATCAGGTTGTTATAGTGATTATTACAAGACAAATGTAACAGGCACCTTTAATATTATTCATGCCTGTAAAATGAATAATATAAAATATCTGATCTATACCAGTTCAGCCAGTGTAGTTTTTGATGGAAACAATATTGAGGGAGCTGATGAGTCCCTGCCTTATCCGCTCAAGCCGGTATCTTATTATACCGCTACCAAAGCGATGGCAGAACAGATGATTCTGCAGGCTGATTCATTCAATCTCAGAACACTGTCACTGAGGCCTCATTTAGTTTATGGTCCGGGCGATAATCATTTGTTTCCGCGAATTATATCAAGGGCTAAAAATGGCAGATTACATAGAATTGGTAATGGTAAAAACCTGATAGATGTCTCATATATTAGCAATACAGTGACAGCCCATATTAATGCTGCACATGCTTTGATAAACAATCCTGAAGTATCAGGCAAAGCCTATTTCATTACGAACGGGGAACCCGTTTTATTATGGGACTTTCTTGATAAGATGCTGCAAATTTCAGGTGTTGAACCGGTAACAAAGAAAGTCCCTGTGTGGACTGCAATAATGGGATCAGTTATGGCTGAAACACTTCACAGGATATTTACGAAAGAAGGGGAACCAGTGCTGACACGTTTTCTGGTCTATGAGCTGATCCGGTCACACTGGTTTGATATAAGCAGAGCCCGCAGGCTATTAAATTATAATCCGGAAATATCAAATATTGAAGGACTGAAAAAGATGGCAGAACATATTAATTAATCTGATATATACAAAACAGATTTAGTCATGAAAAATTATTGTCGGAATTTTAACAGGCTGAATGCAGGGATTTTAATTATGACAACCCTGTTTCTTCAATCATGTGAGAAAAAGAGCATCCCTCCGGAGCTGGAGGGAACCTGGAAAACCGGTAAACATGAAATCACTGTCCGCACTGTATCTGATAAGAAGGGCTTTCAATTTGTTACTGACACAGCAGCCGTAAAATTAATTATAGATTGTGAGAATGTTGCAACTGGTTTGATAGGATCAGCAACATTTGAAAATGCCAGGGTAAAGATAAATGGAGGCAATCCCGACATTACAGGAGTTGCATATAAAGTCGAATGCGGTTCGATAGGGAAAATTTTCGAAAGAGATCCTCTTGACAGCAAGGAAGTTGAAATCTGGCTTGGCCCCCTGAAAGGTAACACTATTGATGCAGAACTTCGTTACACTGAAGGTTGGGCATATTTTCCGATGGCACAGCTTATCTTTACAAGAGAATAAAGCAGAGTTGCATGATTGTCGCTCTTAGTTATTAACTATTTTGCATAAATGAGGCACCTCTTTTATGGTTTAAAGTACGTATTGTCTTACAGGTTCTTAAAGGAGAAACCTCCTCTTATATGTGGCCTGGTAATGCATAATAAATGTAACCTGAAATGTCTTCATTGCAGAGTAACGGAGCGGCCGGCAGAAAAGCTGAGTTTTGAAGAATCGAAAAACCTGATCCAATCCTTTTATAATAAGGGTGGAAGAACCATCTATTTTGAAGGAGGTGAGCCATTCCTCTGGAGTGATGGGGAATACAGACTGGAGGATGTTGTCAGGTATGCACGAAAAACAGGATTCCTGGCCACGATTATTTATACAAACGGGACTTATCCCCTGGAAACATCAGCCGATACTGTTTTTATAAGCCTTGATGGCCTTAGAAAAACCAATGATTTTATAAGAGGAAATGTATTCGAAAGAATAATTGAGAATATAAATCAATCAAAACATCCCTCATTATATATTAACTTTACTATTAACAACATAAATAAAAACGAGATCCTGGATTTCTGTGATTTTATAAACGGAGTGAAAAAAATCCAAGGCATCTTTTTCTATTTCCATACTCCTTATTACGGATATGATGAGTTATTTGTTGACGGGGAGGGGAAAACTGAGATCTTAACCAAATTACTTATCAATAAACGGAAATATAAAATCCTGAATTCCAGAGCAGGTATGATGTCTGCACTGAGGAACGACTGGAAAAGACCGCTGGACATCTGCAAAATTTTCGAAGGAGAAGAAACCTATACATGCTGCAGATTCAGTGATAATGAAGCATTATGCAGAGACTGCGGATACTTAAGCTATGCGGAAATAGACCAGACCCTCAGGCTTAAACCGGGAGCTGTAATAAATGCACTTAAATATTTTTAATATCAAGAATAACAGCAGGTAAAACTGAAATTGTGAATCCGGGAAAACAAAGACTGGATTTTACTCTTGTATCATCAGAGAATAACCAGGGCACAATGCCGGAAATGATCGCTTCTTCCGGTTTCTATAATGTTAAAAGGCAGGGAGAAGATTTAATCGTGGAGTACTATCAGCTATGTCAGCTGACAAAATCTTTAATTACAAACCTGTATCTTAAAATCCTCAGAAATGAAGCGATTAATTTTATTGAAAAGCTGTCGGAATATTCAAATGAGAATTGTAGTGATTGATAATTGATATTTATATTTATGTTATCGGGGATTTTAAGAAATAAGATAAGCAGGCATTTTACAAAACAAGACGAAATCGTTTTTAAACAACATATCCCGTCATATAAATCATTGGAGGAGAATTTTTCAGATATTAATGAATTAGGATTATATCTTCATATTCCTTTTTGTACAAGTATCTGTCCTTACTGTCCCTATAACAAAGAAATCTTCAGGGAAGATGCGTGCACGAATTATGTATATGTTGTATTAAAAGAAATTGATTATTATATACCTCTTTTGAAAAACAAACCTGTTACAAGTTTTTATATCGGAGGCGGTACTCCGACCACAATGCTTGGAAAGGGTATTGAAACAATAATCAATCATATTTACAAGCATTTTAAAATGAATTGCAGTGTTCATATGGAAAGTCATCCGAATCATTTATCCATCAAGAATCTTGATATTATTGAATCAATTGGTGTAAAATACCTGAGTATCGGAGTTGAAGCATTCCAGGACCGACACTTAAGAACAATAGAAAGACCATACACTGTTGAGGAGGTAAAGAAAAGTGTCGAAAGGGCTGTGCAGAGAAACTTCGAGTGTGTTAATATTGATCTGATTTTTGATTTGCCGCAGCAGACTGAATCTGAAATTGAACAGGCTGGTGAAGATATAATTAAACTCGGAGTTCATCAGGCAGCAACTTACCCGTTTTTCATATTTCCCTACACCCGCCTGGGCAAAGAACTGCATAAGAACAGGAATGCGATTGCCACAATGTTCCGCCGCCGGAAATTATTGAAAATTTTAGAAGACATTTTTTATGACTCAGGGTATTATCGTTCTTCTGTCTGGGCTTTTACAAAAAAGGGCACTGATAAATATTGTTCTGTGACAGTGCCTTTGTATCTGGGGCTTGGAGCAAGCGGCAGTTCATATTTGCGGAATATCTTTTATGTAAACACGTTTAATGTAAGTGAGTATATCAGGGCAATTACAGAAAAGAAGACCGCTGTTGCACTTTCAGTTGAACTTTCAGAAGAAATGCAAATGGCCGGATGGTTATACTGGCGCATTTATGAAACGCAGTTTAAAAAAAGTGATTTTGAGCAAAGATTTAATAAATCTTTTGATGAGAAATATGGGGCACATATGAAAATATTGAACCATCTCGGCTATTTGAAGAACGGGGAAGATCAGATTCATCTGACTGATAAGGGTTCATACTGGATACATGCCTTTGAAGACTTCTTCTCAATAAATTATATTAATAAATTATGGGGTGCATCAAAATATGTTCCCTGGCCTGAAAGGGTAATTCTGTAGATAAACCATACAAGCTGTCAGGTGGCATAGCAGCTGTATCCTGATTAAGAAGCAAACGAATGAACAATTAATAAACAACCTTCTCATACGAATAAATAATATACACTTCTTTATAAACTAAGTAACTCCCATAAGCCCTGACGAGTATGTAAATAAAATAATCAAAATGAAAATATTCATAATTGTATTAATTGTGTTCGTTACCTTTGAAGCTATGGCAGTATGCCAAGCAACCAGAGACTCAGTTTTATCTGTTAATTATAAGAAAAATGTTGTGTATGGGACATTTGGATTGTACCCCGGAGCTACATACAATTTAAACTATGAAAGGCAAATAATACACCTTGTCAAATGTTCTGTAAGTTCAATAAATATAAGGCTCGGGTATGGGGTATATGGTGATCTGGCCGGATCAGAAAAATTGTTTTTATTAAGCTCCAATTTTATTTTTGGACAAGGCTCAAGCCATTTTGAAACTGACCTTGGAGCCGCATACCTCTTTGATATTGTGAGGATGAATTCCGAAAATGAGAATGGAGTTATTCCGGTAATTAATGCGGGATACAGGTTTCAAAAGAAAAACGGACATTTTGTTTTCCGAACCGGTATCGGATGGCCGGACTGTATTTATATGAGTCTTGGTTTTGCGATGTGAAATCAGCTTGAAGTGAGATTAATTTTATTGTTTTCTCGTTTTAATCCTGAAATGATAATATAAAAAAAGGATGCCATGAAGAAGAATTGTTATACCAATTAAGATATATGGTCCTCTGTTAAGAAGCTCTCCGTACCGTAGCTGACCGAAGAGTACTAAAAAATACCATAGCAGGAAGAAAACGCCGGCATAAAGTTCATACTCCCGGGACAATATAAGACCCATAATAAACAAGACAAGAAGCAAAGGGAGGATGATTCCGGGGATATTCAGAAAATCAATAGCAGGTGAAAAGATAATATCCGCGATCATATAAATAAAATATAAAACTGCATAATTGATAAGCAATACGCTGAGAATGAATTTCCATCGCATGGACCTGGTAGCCTGAGGTATCCGTGATGTTTTATACCATCCCAGGACCAGGAATGCACCTGTGATAAATAGAGGGACTGCTAATATAATATCCATCCCTCTTTCCCGGGTAATAAAGAGTCCGTTTATCCAGATGCATGCATTGAGGATCATTAACAAGAGACCTGAAGTCAGCTTAAGCATGAAATTAACGTATGTTTTCGCGATTTTTAGGCAGCAAAAAAGTAAATTTTGTCCATATACCCGGTTCGCTGCTTACCCATATCTGCCCTTTGTGGTCTTCAATGATCTGCTTTACAATTGAAAGACCCAGACCTGATCCGGTTTTAATATCCTTAGGAACATTTGAAGCCCGGTAAAACTCATCAAATACTTTTGAAAGTTCTTCTTTGGGTATTCCTATTCCTGAATCTGATATTTCCGTTATAATATGATTTATCCGGCTTTTAACTGTTAACTCGATCTTCCCGTTAGCGGGTGTATATTTAACAGCATTCATCAGAAGATTTGAGTACAATTCTTCAATTGTAAAAGGATTTCCTGTGATAGTCTGAACCGATTTATCAATGTATAAATTGAAATCGATCGACTTATCCTTCATCAGCATCTGAAGAGGGATTATTGCCTTATTTATAAGGTCTTTCAATGAGAACTCTTCAAATTCATTATCGTGTTTCAGTCTTTTCCTGGTAAGGTTCAGAAGGTCTTTGGTAAAGCCTGAAAGTAATTCAGTCCGTTCATATGCACGGTTGGCGAATTCCTCCTGCACCTCGTTTAGAGGACCTGTCGCTTTTGATCTGGTTACTTCCAGACAGCTCAGGATAGCAGCAATATGTCCTTTAATATCATGTGTCACACGCAGAACATATTCATTTTTCAGCTTATCCTTATTTTCCAGCTCCATGTTTGTCCTGACGTAAGTCTCCTCGCTTTTTATGGACCTGTGTATTATCATATGGGAAAGGCTCACCACAAGAAATGCGGTGCATGCAAAAATAAATCCTGCACCAAAAACATATAAAACATTTTTGTACAGATCATGGGTAATGAAACCTTCCAGTTGATAGTGGGGGATGATTGAATAGCATTCAAGAAGCCCCATAAGGGCTGCCAGAATTATTGCGAATGCAGCATAGATATAGCTTTGGATAGTTGAAAATATTGAACTCGCTACTATCAGGTGAAAGAAATAAAAAAGGATTAGAGGATTCTCAATGCCTCCGGAATAATGAATGATCAGTGTCAGAATGATCAGGTCAGTAATTATCTGGAGATGTATTTCCTGTTTTAGTTTTCCCGTTACTTTACTGCCTTTGATTTTTTTAATCTGTGACAGAATAATTCTATGGAAAACATTCAAAACAAACAGGATGACAGCTAGTATATAAATGGCATTTTCCTGAACGGATATCCCGAGCAGATGGCTAACAGTTAAATTTGAAACAACAAGGATAATTATTGCTGTCCATCTGATCCTGATGAACCATTTCACAAAAAATATATGAGCCGGTACCAGTTTTTCTTCCATATAACTACCGGGTGTAAAATAATGAACTATTAATCAATGCCAAATAATCCATCAACCTGAGCAAGTATTTGCTGATCAGTAAAATGCCGTCCCTTTATTGCTGATGACGGGCATGCTGCAACACATACTCCGCAGCCCTTGCACAGGGCACTGATGATATGGCTTTGTTTTTTATCTTCGATAAATTCAATGGCGCTGAAAGGGCAGAGGGTGTTACAGAGGCGGCATCCGGAGCAAAGGTTTTCATTTACCTCCGAGTACAGGGCATCAACCTCAATCCTTTCCTTTGCTATTCTTGCCAGTATCCTGGCTGCTGCAGCCCTTGCCTGTGCAACAGTATCAGGGATATCTTTCGGGGCAACGCATGTCCCGGCTATAAATACTCCGTCGGTTGTTGTGGCCACCGGTTCAAGCTTGGGATGGCTTTCAATGAACCAGCCTTCCTTATCCTGGCTGATATTTACTATCCGTGCCAGCTCACGGGAATCTTCGCGCGCTTCCATTCCCACCATAAGTACAACCATATCGGCAGGTATTTCAATGAGCTCCCCGGAGAGTTTTTCATTGACTTCTATAAGCATTTCACAATCGTCTTTCGGTCCTGCTTTATGAATTACAGGTCTGTCACCTTTCTCATACATCAGGAATAATGTTTTGGCTTCCGACGAGCGGCGGTAAAAATCCTCATGTCCTTTTCCGAAAGCATGCATGTCGATGTATACGTCTGAAATATAGCAGTCCGGATTTGCTGATTTGATTTCATGTGCATACTTCAAAGCTGTCATGCAGCATACCCGTGAACAATAGGTATGGAATTCCTGACTTCTGCTGCCAACGCAATGTATAATGGCAACATATTTAGGTATTTTTCCTTCTTTTGTTTCTATACGTCCTGCACGGATCATCTTTTCCAGCTCAAATGAAGTTATTACATTTGGCAGCTTGCCGTACCCGTAGTGTACTATGCGGGAGGCATCGAATTCCTTATAACCTGAACAGACAACGACATTTCCTATATCTATCTCAACGGACTTCTTTTTTCCTTTCGTTTCTCCGTTCAGTGAGTTTATTGTCGCCTTAAAATTCCCTATGTATCCTGTCAGGTCAGTTACTTTTGACTGAAGATGAACATGGATCTTTTTATGGTCAATGGTCCGTGTTATTTTCTCCGTAAGAAGATCACGGGCAGAATAGAGATATGGAGCAGTGAGGTCAACACGTGCGAGGTTGCCTCCAAGATGGTTATCTTTTTCAACCAGGTGGACCAAATTACCTGCATCAGCAATCTCCAGAGCAGCTGTCATCCCGGCTATACCGCCACCTATAATAAGCACATTAGGACACATATCAACAGACATGCTCTCAAGCTCCTCGTGAAGTTCAACCCTGCGGATGGCTGCATAAACCAGCGCCTTGGCTTTTTCTGTTGCCTCCTTCGGGTCATTATGAACCCAGCTGCATTGTTCGCGTATATTGGCCATTTCAAAAAGATACTGGTTCAGACCTGCAGAACGGAGAGCATTGCGGAAAGTACGCTCATGCATGTTAGGGCTGCAGGCAGCTACAACAATCCTGTTAAGCTTGTTATCCCTTATATCCTGGCTGATCATCTCCTGCCCGGGATTGGAACACATATATTTATAGGTCCTTGCCAGGGCAACATTGGGAAGGTCTGAAGCGAATTTAGCGACTTCCTCTACGTCAACTATTTTGGCGATATTTGTACCGCACATGCAAATGTATACGCCTGTTCTGCAATTTCTCATGAGTAGATTCTTTTACTTGATTAAAACCGGGTTTGCACTTAAAATTACTTCCTGTTGTTTCAGTGCATCCTTGCGGATAGATGCAAAATACATTGCAAGCGGACGGTATATCAAATGAGACCACTTGCTGAAAGGCATTCGTAAAAGCCAGGGAACGACACTCATTAAATGGATTATGTAGGTAACGTTGGCCATTTCAACAAGTCCGGTGCGATGGAATATATGCTGACCAATACCAGTTAAAACAATAATAAACAACAGGACAACAAATACCCAGTCAGTCCCATGTGATTTTTTATACTGAATATAGTGCTTCTTAAAGCGGTTGCGGATGAAATATACTGTACCCGCAATTAATCCGATGCTTGCCAGGTAACCGAAGATGTGCACCTGCCATTGAATTTCAGGGCCTGCCTGCAGACGTTCGATAAAAACCATGACAAGGATCAGCATGGTTACATAACCAAGCATAAGTCCGAGATGTGTCAGCCATGGCATATAGAATGGGTGCTCGCGCTTCTTTTCACACTCCGAATAACGTTTCTGTGTAAAAAAGTGCCAGGGCAGCTGGTAAAACTCTTTCACATATGACCACCATGAAACAGGGAAAGGAGTTCCCTTGATCATAACCAGGTACCACATGTGCGCTGCGTTTGTGATGAGAAAAAGTGCCAGTATTCCTCCGACAGAAAGATCAAATTTATGTATGAACTGACTTGGTAAAAATGCTCCTTCACCGTCATATATATGGATGTTACCACCTGATAATCCGTAGTATAGCATAAAAGAACCTGTTATCAGAGCGACAAAGATTATTGCAATTATCTCTGCTGTTCTTGACCTGAAAAATAATCCGGCCAGACCAGTAAAGTCATACCGGGAAATCAGCCAGCGGCGCAGGCTCATCATTGTTTCACCGGGATCGGCTTCTCTCGGGCATTGCTCTGAGCACTGACCGCAGTAATAGCATAGCCAAGGCTCCAGTGTGGTCTCAAGTTTCTGTTCCAGTCCCATCTGCAGTAAGCGCATTGATTTGCGCGGAAATTTATATACTTCATCCGCATGAGGACAGACTGTTGAACAATCGCCGCACTGGTAGCATAACTGGACATCCTCTGCACCAAAACGGTCCAGGTCATCTATAAATGTCGGATTTACTCTTGTTGACATAACTTCCTCCTTAAATTGTGTGTATGGTTTTGGCTTTGGCTTCAATTTCACTTAGCGTAAGGCTGCTCATATGTCCGATACCTTTTTTGCTTGTAAAACTTCCCAGAACTCCTGCGGCTACAGCAGAAGCCTGTGCTACTGTATCCGGAATATCCTTCGGGGCCTGGCACATTCCTGCCACATATATTCCTCCCTTGTCTGTGTCAGTCGGGCTGCCATTATAGTCGAGTTCTGAAAACCAGCCGTCTGAATCTCTTTGAATTCCGAGCATCCTGCTGAGTTCTTCTGTTCCCGGTGATGGAATCAGACCTACAGCAAGGACAACCATATCGACTTTAAATTCAACAAGCTTATCATTGAAAATATCTTCTCCTTTTACTACCATCTGTCCGTTATTCATCGCAACAGATGCTGAATGTCCACGTACAATGTATGTTCCTTCCTGTTTGATCCTTTCCGCAAACTCCTCATACCCTTTGCCGAAAGCTCTCATATCAATATAAAATTCGTAAACTGTTACATTGGGGACTTTCTCCTTTATCAGATGTGCAAATTTAAGCGAGTACATACAACATACACGGGAACAGTAAGGATTGTATTTTTTATTTCTCGATCCAACGCAGTGAATGAGAGCAACTGCTGACGGAGGGATTCCTTCAGGTGAGAAGATCCATTCATCCTTCTCCGTTTTCTTATTGAAGTGTTTTGTCCTGGTTACTATCCTGCCTCCTGTGGTTCCTGAAGCATTGGTGAGCCGCTCAAATTCAAGAGATGTCAGAACATTTGGAAAAACTCCATAACCGTATTGTTCTATTTTGCTGACATCCAGCAATTCATAACCTGTAGCAAGGATTATATTTCCAACCTCGATATCTATTGTATGATCAGTTTCATTCAGGTTTATACACTCCTTTGGACATTTTTTAACGCATACGCCACACTTTTTACCTTCGGAAAGAATATATGTACAACTTTTTTCATCAACAAGATATGCATTAGGGACAGCCTGAGGAAAGGGTATATATATTGCCTTCCGCAGGGATATACCGGCATCAAATTCACTTTTGACCCTGACCGGGCACACCTCGGTGCACTGGTTGCATGCTACACATGCCTTTACATCAACATACCTGGCGCTTTGCCTGATCTTCACACGGTAGGATCCGGGTTTTCCTGACACAGCAACCATTTTTGACCTTGTCAGCAGGCGGATCATTTCGTGCTGCCCTACAGATACCATTTTGGGTGTCAGAATACAGGCAGCACAATCAAGAGTTGGGAATGTTTTGTCGAACATGGCCATATGACCGCCTATTGTACCGGTTTGCTCTATGAGGAATACCTGCTTCCCGGCATTTGCTATCTCCAGGGCAGATTGTATCCCTGCTATACCGCCTCCTATTATTAGCGTTGCATGATTGACCGGATTCCCTCCGGGGATGGCAGCAAGCGGAAAAGGAACTCCCATCGTGGCACAGGCAACAATTGCCTTGGCACGATCCATCGCATTTTCTCCTCTTGCTCCATGTTCCTGGAAAGAAGCCAGGCGTATTTCATCTGTATTACCTCCGGCAAGGGACATCGCCCTTGTGAAGACCGGCTTGTAATAGCCTGGTATATCTCCTGCAATGACAACCCTTTCCAGATTATATGTCTTCATCTGGTCAGATAGAAATATTACATCAGGAAGAGGTTTAAGTCTGAGGATCTGGACGGTTTCGACTTCAGGAAGATTTGCCGAATACTTGGCTATAGCATCAATATTAAGGTTCCTGTTGTCATCTGTCTGGCAGAAAAAGACTCCGGTTCGCATAAT